>JAJYSF010000134.1 GCA_021793715.1 Actinomycetes bacterium | reverse complement strand
ATCGCAGCCGAAGTCGGCGGCAGCGAGTTGCTGTACTGCGCACACCACGGACGGAAGTTCGAGGAGAAGCTGCGCGAAGTCGCCACGAACTGGCACGACGAGACCGCCAAGCTTCAGGACTGACGCGCACCCGTCGCCTCGACTTAGGGCGTCTCCCCACTCGGGGAGGCGCCCTTGTCGTAGACGCGCGGCACCAGCGGCGAGACGCGCAGCAACGGTTCCTCGCCCACCGTTCCGGTCGCCTCGCCCAGATCAGTGGGTGTCGCCTCGCCGGTGTCACCGGGTCCGAACATGACGACCTCGTCGCCGACAGCTGCGCCGTGCCAGAGCTCGACGAGCGACGAGAAAGGCTCCACCTGGACGAGCCGGCGTACGCCGCCGGGCGTCGCGACGCTGACGCGTCCACCGGCCGACGACGGGTACCCGTCGACCGACCCGACGCCGACGGTGGCGACGTCGCCGATCTCCGTCACCCGTGCGATGAGCGACGAGATCGGCGCGACGCCCGGGATGGCGGGGCCGTGCTCGGATCGGATCCCGTAACAGAAGGCTCCGATACGCACGAGGTCGTACCGGAACTCCGGGCGGTGCCAGGCGGCCGCGCTCGCGGCGAGGTGCCGCACCTCGGGCTCGAGCCCCGCGCGCTCGGCCGCCGCGACCGCATCGTCGAAGACGGCCCGAGACGCGTCGTCCTCCGCGTCGCTCGCCTCGGCGATGTGCGTCCAGATGCCGACGACGCGGATCCGACCCGCGCGCTCGAGCGCGGCAGCGCGGGCACAGAACGCGTCCCAGGCTTCGGGTCGAATGCCGTTTCGGTGCAGGCCGGTATCGATCTTGAGGTGCACGCGGGCGCGCGTCGCGGTGGTCTCGGCCGCGCGCGCGACGCGATCGAGGTAGTCGGCATCGCCGACGCCGACCTCGAGGTCTGAACGGAGGGCGGCCGCGGCTTCCGCCTCCGTCAGCGTCATCCAGCACAGCACGCGCGCGCGATCTCCCGCCGTGCGCTTCGCCCGGACGGCACTGGGCAGGTCGATCCCGCCGAACCAGACCGCTCCCGCGTCGAGGGCGGCCGCGACGATCGGCTCGACGCCCTGCGCGTACGCGTCGTCCTTGATGACGACGAGGAGCTCGGCGGGAGCCATGCGGGCGCGCACGGCTCGCACGTTGCGTCGCAGCTGGTCGAGATCGACGCGGAGTTCGGCGGGGATCACGGGGCCTCCTCGCTCTCGGCTCCGAGGCCCACGATCGCGACGAGCTCGAGCATGGTCCATCCGCTCGCCTCCGCCCATCGCGCAAGCGAACGCGGAGCCGCGTCACCGAAGTACACGGCCTCGTCGCCCGCGCTCACGGGCGCGTCCGCGACGTCGACGACGCAGACGTCCATCGCGACGCGGCCGACGATCGGGCGCTCGGATCCGGCGATCACCACGGACGCGTGCGAACCGATCGCTCGGGCGACGCCCTGCGCGTAGCCGCCGGCGACAAGGGCGACGCGCGTGGCCTTCTCGGCTCGATGCAGGTACCCGTACGAGACGCCGTCACCGGCGCGGAGCGGCTTCGTCTGCAGCACCGGAGCGGCGAACGTCATCGCCGGCACGCCCACGCCATCGACACCGAAGACGGTCTCGAGCGGCAGCGCGTGTCCCGTCACGGCGTCGAGCCCGTGCGACGTTTCGCCCGCATCGACGATCGCCGTCGTCACGCCGGCCTCACGCGCCGCGCCGGCGACGAGGGCGGCGCCGTGTCCGCACGCGTCGCGACGCAGGTCCACGGCGGCATTCGGCTCGCTCTGCCGTGCACGCGCGATGTTGCGCACGAGCGCGGATCGCGACACGCGCACGCGCGGGCGGCTGTTCGCCAGTTTCGACGGGCTCATCCCACCTAGACTATGACCCGGCCGCTACGCGGACGCTCAACCCGTGCGCGCGCCCGACCGCCTGACGCCGACCCGGAGGATCCATGCCCGCGAACGGCCTCGCCCTCGGACCGAAACTTCGCTATCTCGCCGAGCGCGCCCGCCGCGTCGACATCGGCGCGGTCATCGAGCGCGCCAAGGAAGTGCGCGACGCGCACGGCAAGGCGGTGCCCGCTGTCGTCGCCGACATGCTGTGGCAGGCGGCCCGCAAGGACGTCGCCTTCCAGGACTACGTCGACTTCGACTTCGCGACGCTCACGGCAGCGGAGCGGGCCACCTTCATGACCCACCCGGTGTCGATGCAGCTCGCACAGGCATACTCGCGTCCTGCCGGTCGCCGCATCTTCGAAGACAAGATCGCCTTCAACCGTCAGTTCGACCGCTTCCTGAAGCGGGCCTGGCTCGTCGTCGAGGACGGCAACGTCGACGAGGTCCGTGCCTTCATCGAACAGCACGGCACCGTCATCGCGAAGGTGCCGGTCAGTCACATGGGCCTCGGCGTCCGACGGTACCGCGCCGATGAGATCGACAACTGGTCGGCTTTCCATGCGCAGCTGATCGCCGGCGACGAGATCCTGCTCGAAGAGGTCATCGCGCAGCACGACGACATCGCTGCCGTCTGCCCCGGCACCGTCAACACGACGCGCATCACGGCCTTCTACGACGGCATCGACGTCCATACGCTCGCGATCGCGCAGAAATTCGGCCGCGGCGAGGTCAGCGACCAGATGTCATACGGCGGCTTCTACACGATGCTTGACCCCGACACGGGGCACGCGATGAGCGCGGGCTACGACTCGCACGCGAACGTCCACGAGACGCACCCCGACACGGGCTACCGGATCGCGGACTTCCAGCTGCCCCGTTTCGCGGAGGCCATCGCCCTCGTCGACGAGGCGGCCCGCGTCAACCCGGACGTGCAGTACGCCGGATGGGACGTCGTCGTGACGAACGACGGCCCCGTGCTCGTCGAGGGGAACTGGGGCGCGGGCGTCTACGAGAACAAGCCGAGTGTGTCGGGGATCCGCACGGGCCACAAGGCGCGCTACCGCGCCGCCATCGGCTTCTGACGCGCGCGAGCGAAGCGGAGAACGAGCTACACCCGTCGGATGATCCCCATCGGCGTGGACTGATGCCCCTGCCCGAGCGGGTTGTCGCTGAGGATCCGCGCAAGCAGGCGCTCAGCGCCCTTGTCGAGGGTCGTCCCGAGAATGTTGCCGCCGAGATCGTTGATGTCGACCACGGCGACGTCGCAGCCGACGATCCGCTTGACGTCGCGTGCGACGCCGTGGGGATCCTCAGGACCGAGGACGACAGCTTCGTTGTACGGCGGGATGGTGCCGGGCGTCGGGCCGTCGATCGCACGCGCCTTCTCGCCCGCGATCCGGTAGAAGTCACCGCGGCGGCCGAATACCTTGGTGACGGCGGAGACGGCGGCGGCGAACAGGATCCGCGGGGCGCCGACCTCGCGCAGGGCGAACTCCATCGTCTCGGGGATGCCGAGCCCGATGCCGTACGCCGTCTTCGTCACGAAGCGCGAGAGGAAAGTCGCAAGACGCCGGGGGCGGATCTCACTCATCATGTAGGAGCGTCCCTGCATGATCGCGACGATCTTCTCGGTCACGAACAGGATGTCGCCTCGTTGCGTGTGTCCCTCGGCGTACTCGCGGATGACGTCGTCCAGCTGGTCCCCCGGCATGATGACGCGCGTACGAATCGGAATCCGAAGGTACGTCTTATCGTCGACCGAGACTTCGAGGGACTTGCCCTCGTTCGCCTCGCCGCTCACTCGAGGTAGTCCCGCAACGACTGCGACCGGCTCGGGTGGCGCAGCTTCGCCATCGTCTTGGACTCTATCTGCCTGATCCGCTCGCGCGTGACGCCGAAGGTGTCGCCGATCTGGTCGAGCGTCTTCGGCTGCCCGTCACCGAGGCCAAAACGCATGCGGATCACGCCCGCCTCGCGCTCCGAGAGGGAGTCGAGCAGGCCCTCGAGCTGCCGCTGCAGCATCGTGAAGCCGACCGCGTCGGCCGGTACGACCGCCTCGGTGTCCTCGATGAGGTCGCCGAATTCGCTGTCGCCGTCTTCGCCGAGCGGGGTGTGCAGCGAGATGGGCTCGCGGCCGTACTTCTGCACCTCGACGACCTTTTCCGGCGTCATGTCGAGCTCGCGGGCGAGTTCCTCCGGCGTGGGCTCACGACCGAGATCCTGCAGCATCTGGCGCTGCACGCGGGCGAGCTTGTTGATGACCTCGACCATGTGCACCGGGATACGGATGGTGCGGGCCTGGTCGGCCATCGCGCGGGTGATCGCCTGGCGGATCCACCACGTCGCGTAGGTCGAGAACTTGAAGCCCTTGGTGTAGTCGAACTTCTCGACGGCGCGAATCAGTCCGAGGTTGCCCTCCTGAATGAGGTCCAGGAACTGCATGCCGCGGCCCGTGTAGCGCTTCGCCAGAGACACGACGAGGCGGAGGTTCGCGCCGAGGAGGTGGCTCTTCGCACGCTTTCCGTCGCGGGAGACCCACTGCATGTCGAGTCCGAGCTGCGTGGACTTGTCGGCCGCCGACATCTTCGACAGCTTCTCCTCCGCGAAGAGGCCCGCCTCGATGCGCATCGCCAGGTCGACCTCTTCGGCCGCGTTCAGC
>JAJYSF010000133.1:2904-4588 GCA_021793715.1 Actinomycetes bacterium | reverse complement strand
ACGCGCCCGTTGGCAGGAGCCGAGGCGCTGACGGTGCAGTCGCCGATACTTGCGCGGAGCCCCTCGTCGAAGAGTCGTTTGTAGGCCTGCGTCGTGCTGAGGCCGGTGACGTCCGGAACTTTCGTCCCACCGTCTCCGTCGGAGATGAGCAGAGTCACGAGGCTGCCCGCAGGCGCCTCCCCGGACGGATCCGTACGCTCGACGAGGCCCTCGTCCTGGTCGCCGGAGACGGTGTCGCCGACGCGGACCTTGAAGCCCTCGCCCTCCAACACGCTCGTCGCCTCGCTGACGGACATGCCCGACACGTTCGGCACCTCGTCGACGACGACCTGCGTAAGGTTCGGGTCGGGCTCGGGGAACGGATCTCCGCCATAGATGCTGTTCGCCGCCGCCTGGTTCTCGCGGGAGAGCGTGTAGCGAAGGTTCGCGAAGTTGAACGTGAAGAGGTTACCCATGTGCGGCGTCTCCGCGCCGGTCGACAGGTCGACCTTGTTCGCGTACCAGAGCGCGGTGTTCGGATTGAAGTCCTCTTCGTCGGGGAAGACGTTCGTCCAGTTGCCGACCCACGCGGCGGTGGCCACGTTCGTCGAGGTCTGCACCATCCAGCTCTGCAGGTCCTCGTGAGTACCCGTCTTGCCGAAGGTCTCGATGCCGTCGTTCGCTCGTGCGGAGGCACCGGTGTTCCCGCCCTCCATGACCGACTTCAGGTCGAAGGCCGCGGTATGCGCGATGTTCTCGTCGAGCACGCGTTCGCATTCGTCCTCGGGCATGTCGATCTCTTCGCCCTCCGCGTCGACGACACGCAGGATCGCGGTCGGCTCGCATCGGATGCCGCCATTCGCGACGGTCGCATAGACCGACGCAACAGCGACCGGGGCGAGCGCCTTGGAGCCCACCACGCTGAAAGCACCCTGTCCGCCGCTCGTCACGGGCTCGCCGTTGCCCAGTGTCACGCCCATATCGGCGGCGAGCTGATGGATCTCGCAGACGTCGAGCTGGGAGGCCATCGCATAGAAACCGGTGTTGAGTGACATCCCCGTGAACTCGCGGACGGTGCCGACACGTCCGGCGTTGCCCGCGAAGTTGTCGCCGCGCGTGGTCGTGTAGGTGCCGTTCGGCGTGCCGTTGCACGAGAACGGCAGGGTCTGCCCCGCGCGTCCGTCGAGGGTCTCGTTGATGCTGCGACCGTTCCTCAGCCAGTCGAGCACCGTGAAGATCTTGTAGGTCGATCCGGCAGAGAACCCTTCGGAAGCGCCGTGGTCCATGTCGCCCGCGAAGACGACAGACGTCTCGCCTGAGGACCGGTCACCGGTCTCGCTGAACCTGGTGTTCTGGGCCATCGAGAGGATGTTTCCCGTGCTCGCTTCGATCTGTACCGTGGTCGCGCCGAGTCGGATACCATCGACGTCCTGCGGCACGTTGTTCTGCATGGTCTGCTGCGCCGAGTACTGGAGATTGTTGTCGAGCGTGGTGTAGACCTCGAGCCCGCCTCGCGTCAGCATGTCGGCGCGCTCCGGGGATCCGGCCTCGCTGCCGAACGCCTCGTCATAGCGCGAGTCGTTCAGGATCGTGTTCTTCACGTACTGGCAGAAGTACGCTGTGCCCTGTGCCGCCGCACACCCACGCTGGCGGTTCGACAGGTTCGGCTCGACCGGCTGCTCGACGGTGGAGTCGTACTGCTCCT
>JAJYSF010000133.1:0-2894 GCA_021793715.1 Actinomycetes bacterium | reverse complement strand
CGTGCCTTCCTGCAGCATGCGCCACAGCACCGAGTCGCGTCGATCCTTCGTCTGGGCGTACCCGTTCTCCGCGCCGTTCTCTTCGTTGTCGGGCTGGTCCAGCCGCAACGTCGCGGGGTAGTTCACGATGCCCGCGAGCGTCGCGGCTTCATTGAGGTTCAGATCCTTGGCGGGCTTCGAGTAATATCGCTGCGCGGCGGCCTCGATGCCGTAGGTGACGCCGCCGAAGTTTACGAGGTTGAGGTACCCGATCAGGATCTGCTCCTTGGAGTACTCCTGCTCGATCGTGATCGCGTACCGCATCTCCTGCAGCTTGCGCTGGTACCCCTCGGTGCCGGACGCCGTCGTCGCTTCGTTCGCGCACGCGGCGAGCGCCTCCGAGTCCTCCGCGGTGCGCTCGCAGGTCTGCACCTGCACGCCCTTGACGTACTGCTGGCTGATCGAGGATCCGCCCTGGGTCGTCTCGGTGAGCGCGTTGTTGAGGAGCGCGCGCGCGGTGCCGATGAGGTCGACGCCGCCGTGCTCGTAGTAGCGCGGATCCTCGGTCGACAGGAGGGCGTCGTAGACGTAGTGCGAAACCTCGTCGTACTCGACTGGCTCGCGGTTCTGGTCGTAGAACGACGCGAGCTCGTAGTAGCCGTCGCCGTCGCCGTTCGGCGCGTAGATCGTCGTGGGTTCCATCGGCCGGTCGACTTCGAGGTTGCCGGGGAGACTGTCGAACAGGGAGATTCCGCTGGAGGCCGCGTAGCCCGAGATCGCGATCGCGGGGGTCACGGTGGCTGTCACGAGGATCCCGGCGATGGCGCTCAGGCCGACGAGTCCGAGAAATCCGCCGAGCACGCCGCCGAACGTCCTTTTCGCATGAGGCATAGGCTTGATCGTAAAGGAGAACGCTGTGATGCCGCGCACACGCGCATCGGTCTTCGCCGAGAATCGCAGTGTTCATTCGCCCGCACGGACAGGAGATGGCGTGACCACCTGGGAGTACCTGACAACCCCGCTGATAATTCACAACACGGCGGCGATTCTCAACAACTGGGGCAAGCAGGGCTGGGAGCTCGTGCAGGTCGTCCCGAACGCGGAAGGCGGGCTGGTCGCGTATCTGAAGCGTCCGTCCGGAGCGGGAGACCAGAACACCGGCCTCGCGCACGCGGCCGAGGCGGCGAAGCAGTTCGAGGGCGAGCAGTGAGCGTCTCCTCCCAGCTCGCCGAGCTCGGCATCGATCTGCCGGCGGTCTCCGCTCCGGTCGCGAGCTACATTCCGGCGAAGGCACACGGCGATCTCATCTGGACGTCGGGCCAGCTGCCGTTCGTCGACGGCCAGCTGCGGGAGACGGGCAAGGTCGGAGCGGGCGTGGATCCGGTGGTCGCGGAGGATGCCGCCCGCACATGCGCCCTCAACGCTCTCGCTGCGGCGGCGGACGTCGCGGGCGGCGTCGACCGGATCACCGGGGTCGTGAAGGTGACAGGCTTCGTCGCATCAGATCCGGCGTTCACGGGGCAGCCCGGCGTCATCAACGGCGCCAGCGCGATCCTGGGCGAGATCTTCGGTGATGCTGGCGCGCACAGTCGTGCCGCCGTCGGTGTCGCGGTCCTCCCGCTCGACGCCCCCGTCGAGGTCGAGGTCGTCTTCGCCACCGACTGACGTTCCACATGACGCGAATGCACCCAAGATCCAGATCTTGGGTGCATTCGCGTCATGTGGCGCTGATGTGGGTCAGCGCACCTGCTTCGTGATCACTGACATCACCGACGTGTCGGCCAGGGTCTGCGTGTCGCCGACCTCCCGACCCTCCGCGACGTCGCGCAGTAGACGCCGCATGATCTTGCCCGATCGGGTCTTCGGCAGCTCGCCGACGATGTAGACGTCGCGCGGGCGCGCGATCGCGCCGATCTGTGTCCCCACCCAGGCGCGCAGCTCTTCCGCCAGGCCTTCCGCGGTGTTCGTCTTCAGGAAGCTCTCCTTGAGGATGACGAAGGCGACAACCGCCTGCCCGGTCGTCTCGTCGCTCCCTCCCACCACGGCCGCTTCCGCCGTCGCCTCGTGCGCCACCAGGGCAGACTCGATCTCTGCGGTCGAGAGCCGGTGGCCCGAGATGTTCATGACGTCGTCGACGCGGCCAAGCAGCCACACGTCGCCGTCCGCGTCGCGCCGTGCGCCGTCGCCGGCGAAGTAGTAGCCCTTGTCCGCGAACATCCGCCAGTACGTGTCGACGAAACGGTCGGGGTCGCCCCAGATGCCGCGCAGCATCGCCGGCCACGGCTCAGTCGCCACGAGCAGCCCGCCCGCGTCGTTGCCGACGTGGTCGCCCTTCTCATCCACGACGTCGATCGCGATGCCGGGCACGGGGACCTGCGCGGATCCCGGCTTGGTCTCGGTGACGCCGGGCAGCGCCGAGATCATGATCGCGCCGGTCTCGGTCTGCCACCACGTGTCGACGACGGGCGTGACGCCCGCGCCGATGACGTCGCGGAACCACATCCACGCCTCGGGATTGATCGGCTCGCCGACGGATCCGAGCAGCCGGATCGAGGACAGGTCGCGCTTCTGGGGGATCTCGCGTCCCTGCTTCATGAAGCTGCGCACGGCAGTGGGCGCGGTGTAGAAGATCGTGACGCCGTACTTCTCGATGAGATCCCACCAGCGGCCGGGTTCCGGGAACTCCGGCGTGCCCTCGTACAGCACCTGGGTCGCGCCGTTCGCGAGTGGCGCATATGTCGCGTAGGTGTGCCCGGTCACCCAGCCGATGTCGGCCGTGCACCAGAACACGTCGGTCTCGGCGTGCAGATCGAACACGGTCTTGTGCGTGAACGCCGCCTGCGTGAGATACCCACCCGATGTGTGGAGGATGCCCTTCGGGCGCCCCGTCGTTCCCGACGTGTAGAGGATGAACA
>JAJYSF010000132.1 GCA_021793715.1 Actinomycetes bacterium | reverse complement strand
AGACGTGTGCTCTCCGATCTAGACGGTCTACGAGGAGTTCCTGGCGATGTACGCCGAGCGGCTCTCGTCGCTGAAGATGGGGGATCCGCGCTCGGAAGAGACGCAGGTCGGTCCCATCGCGCGTGCGGACCTGCGCGAGAACCTGCACCGTCAGGTCACCGAGTCGGTCACGCAGGGCGCGAAACTGCTCTTCGGGGGAGAGATCCCGGACGGCGAGGGGTATTTCTATCCGGTAACGCTTCTCAGCGACGTCGAGCCAGGAATGACGGCCTGCGCGGAGGAGACGTTCGGTCCGGTGGCGGTCGTCATGCCAGCTGCGAACGCCGACGCTGCCCTGGCGATGGCCAACGACACCCCCTACGGGCTCGGCGCGAGCGTGTGGACGTCGTCTCCCGAGCGCGGAGAGCAGATCGCGCGCGAGATCGTCGCGGGCCAGGTTGCGATCAACGGCATCGTGAAGACGGATCCGCGGCTGCCGAGCGGTGGCGTGAAGCGCTCGGGATTCGGTCGCGAGCTCGGTCTGGACGGCATCCGGGAGTTCGTGAATCGCCAGCAAATCTGGGTCGGCCCGGCCGTGACGTGACGCCGATTCCGGCCAGGAGGAGCGTTTGACAGTGCATTGTCCGGATGTATACGTTGCAGACATCTGAACACCGCTGACGCGGACATCACCCGAGACGGAAGGTCCTTTCGTGAAACTCACCAAGAAAACCGCAGCAGTGGCATCGGCACTCCTCCTGGCCGGCGGTCTCGCGGCCTGCTCCAGCGACGAAGGCGGCGGTGATAACGGCGGCGGCGACGCTGACGCGTCGAACCTCGAGGACACGTACGTCGTCGCGACCGACACCTCGTTCGTTCCCTTCGAGTTCGAAGAGGACGGCGAGTACGTCGGCTTCGACATCGACATCGTGAACGCGATCGCCGACCGGGTCGGATTCGAGATCGACCTCGAGACGACCAACTTCGACGGCATCATCCCGGGACTGCAGACCGGCACGTTCGACATCGCGATCGCCGGGATCACGATCACCGAAGAGCGTAAGGGCGCTGTCGACTTCACGAGCCCCTACTACAAGTCGGGTCTGCGGATCGGGGTCCCGATCGACAACACCGACATCAACGGCGTGGAGGACCTCGAAGGCCTCGACATCGCGACGCGTCTCGGTTCCACGAGCGCCGACTACATCAGCGAGAACATCGAGGGCGCGACGCCGAACACCTATGAGCAGCTTGACCAGGCCTACCTGTCGGTCGAGGGCGGTGGCTCCGATGCGGTGCTCTACGACGCGCCGAACGTCGAGTACTACATCCTCACGCAGGGGGAGGACAGCCTGAAGACCGTCGGCGAGCTGCTCGAAGGGCAGGATTACGGCCTCGCGGTCTCGAAGGGCAACGAGGAGCTGGTGACGGCGATGAACGAGGCGCTCGCGGAGATCATCGACGACGGCACCTACGCGGAGATCTTCAGCGACTGGTTCGGCAGCGAGCCCGAGTGGTTGGACGAACTGGCCGAGTCGCAGGCTGGCTGATCAGCACCGAATGCATAACGATCATGGCCGCGCCCCTCGTGCGCGCTCACGAGGGGCGCGCGTGACATGAATATCATCACCGACTTCGACTGGATCGGTGTCGTCGCGTACTTCCCGAACCTCGCGGTGGGTCTGCTCTACACCCTCCTGGTCTCGGTCGTCGGACTCCTGATCGGGTTCGTGCTCGGAGCGGTCTTCGGGCTCGCTCGCCTGAGCCGCTTCCGCGTCGTCCGGGTCATCGCGGTGATCTACATCGAGGTGCTCCGCGGAACGCCGTTGCTCGTTCAGGCGATGTGGATCTTCTTCGCGCTGCCGTTGATCATTCAGTACACGCTGCCGTCGCTGGCCGCCGGCATCATCGTGATCGGACTCAACTCCGGCGCGTACATCGCCGAGATCGTCCGTGGCTCCGTGCAGTCGGTCGACAAGGGCCAGATGGAAGCGGGCCGCTCGCTCGGGATGAGTCACCACATCACGATGCTCAAGGTGATCTGGCCGCAGGCGTTCAAGCGGATGATCCCGCCGCTCGGAAACCAGTTCATCGTCAGCATCAAGGACACCTCGCTGCTGTCGGTCATCCTCGTCCCCGAGATCCTGTTCCAGGCGCGCTCGGTCGCGTCGACCTACTACAACGCTGTGGAGATCTACACGGCGGCCGCGGTGTTCTACCTCGCGATCACCCTGACCCTGTCCGCTGTGCTGCGGTACACCGAGAAGCGTTTGGAGCTGCGGTCATGATCATCGAGGTCTCCGACCTTCACAAGTCGTTCGGCACGAACCACGTGCTCACGGGCATCGATCTGGCGGTCGAGGACGGTGAGGTCGTCTGCGTCATCGGGCCGTCCGGATCGGGCAAGAGCACGCTGCTGCGCTGCCTCAACCGCCTCGAGGACATCACCGGCGGCGACGTCGTCATCGATGGGCACCGCCTGACCGATCCGAAGACCCGGATCGACGGCGTCCGCGCCGAGATCGGCATGGTGTTCCAGCAGTTCAACCTGTTCCCGCACATGTCGGTCATCGAGAACATCTGTCTCGCGCCGATGATGGTCCGCAAGCTCGGTAAAGCCGGAGCGAGGGACCGCGCCCGCGCGCTGCTCGACAAGGTCGGGCTCGCCGACAAGGAGAACGCGTATCCGTCGAGCCTGTCGGGCGGACAGCAGCAGCGCGTCGCGATCGCCAGGGCGCTCGCGATGGAACCGCGGGTGATGCTCTTCGACGAGCCCACTTCCGCGCTCGACCCGGAGCTCGTCGGCGAGGTCCTCGCGGTGATGAAGGATCTCGCGCACGAGGGCATGACGATGGTCGTCGTCACCCACGAGATGGGCTTCGCCCGCGAGGTCGGCGATCGGGTGGTCTTCATGGACGGCGGCGTCATCGTCGAAGAGGGCGATCCGCAGCAGGTGTTCTCGAGCCCGCGCGAAGTCCGCACGCAGGAGTTCCTCAACAAGGTCCTCTGAGGAGCATCCGTTACGCGCTGTGAAGCGCAGAACCGGCTCGCGCGGGCGTTCGGCGCACCGCCGTACTAACGTCGAAAGCGCCCGCCGACCCGAGGAGGTCCCTTCCCGTGCCCAGCCATGTCATCGCGCAGCCCGAGACGCTCTACGTCGGAACGCCGGCGTATCTCATCGCGAGCGAGAACCCCGACGGAACGACGAACCTCGCGCCCGCGTCCTCGTATTGGGCACTCGGGAACATGCTCGTGCTGGGCCTCGAGACGGACGGGCAGACGGTGACGAACCTGCTCGAGCGCGGGGACATGACGGTGAACTTCCCGTCCGGCGAACTCTGGCGCGCGGTCATTGCGCTCGACGGCACCACCGGTCGCAATCCGGTGCCGGACGGCAAGCCGCGTTTCCGCCATGAGCCCGACAAGTTCGGCGCCGCGGGTCTCACGCCGCAGGACTCCGAGAAGGTCGCCGTGCCGCGTGTCGCCGAATGCCGCCTGCAGTTCGAGGCGATCCTGCGCCGCGCGACTCCCGGCCTCGGTGGCGGCTACTACATGGTCGAGGCCGAGGTCGTCCGCGTGCACGCGGACCCGGCGATCCTGAAGCCGGGCACGGCGCTCCCGGACCCGACGCGGTGGAGCCCGCTCGTGTACCGGTTCCGCCACTTCTTCGCGGCGCACGACGAGCTGGGGTGGCTCGCGAAGAGCCCCACGGCCGACGGGCCTCCGCCGACCCGGTGATCACCTCGCGGCTTCTCGCGCAAGGTGGTTGTGTCGCCGGCTGACCGGTGCGAGGGTGACAGGCGTATGGCCACTCGGATGGCTGTCGGCTCACGAATCTCGAACGGGAGGAGAACGGCCATGGCACCCAGCAAGAGGATCAAGGACGAGGAAGTGTACGAAGAGGTGCGCGAATCGGGCGCATCGAAGCAGAAGGCCGCGCGAATCGCGAACGCCGCTGCCCGCGACGGACGGAAGTCGGTGGGACGGCGCGGCGGGGAGTCCGGATCCTACGACGACTGGACGGTGCCGGAGCTGCGCGAGCGCGCCAGGGAGATCGGCCTCACGGGGTACTCCGACCTGCGCAAGGCCGAGCTGATCGACGCGTTGCGCGACAGCTGACGGCCGGTTACGTGCGCGGGTCGTCCTCGCGAGCGTCGCTCGAGTAGTCGGGACGCGGCGGCTGCGGCTGCTGGTCCGACATCTCGCCGCCCTCGCGTCCACCGTGGGGTCGACCGTGGTCGGCGAATTCCTCGCGGTCGAAGACGAACCGCCACGGCCCGGCCGTGAAGCTCGCCCCGGTCCGCAGCGTCTCGCTGCGCTCGTCCGGGTGCGTTGCGGCTGAGAGCGGGTTCGCGTTCATCTCGCCCTCGCCGTGCAACGTGACGACGTATTCGTCGCGTTCGTCGTGCACGACCGTCGCGTGGAGCGCGTCGATGCCGGCGAGTCGTAAGCCGCTGCCCTCGGCGGATCCGATCGTGAGCTCGTCCGTCGTGAGCGGCTGGATCATGCGCTCCGCGTCCGAGCGGACGAGGAGTCGGGGGTTTCCTGCTCCCCACGCGGCGTGCGTCGTGGTGGGGCCGCTGTTGTCATCCTGCATGGTGTCGTCGGCTCCTTTCGCAGGGGACCGCCGGTGCGGCCCCGAA
>JAJYSF010000131.1 GCA_021793715.1 Actinomycetes bacterium | reverse complement strand
GATCTAGGCGCGTCGTGCACGCGATCGACTCCTCGTCCGGCATCGGGTTGTCCTCGATCACGACGACCCGGGTGCCGGCCGCCGCGATCTCCGTCAGGATCGCCGCGTGGCTGTCCGCGGGAGTCGCGAAACGCCGCGTCGAGGTCGCGAGGACGATGTCGTAATCGCCGGAGACGAGCTGAGCGTTGATGTCGGGACGCGCGACGTCGCAGTCGCTCGTCTGCTCCGGCGGAGCCATGAGCGCGCAGCCCCGCCCGACGTACGTGTCGAGCCTCCAGCCGAGCGAGGCGAGCTGCGGTTCGAGCGCGGGCAGCAGCGCGGCCGCGTGGCTGTCGCCCACGAGCGCGACCCGCGTCGCGTCGTCCGCCTCGGAACCCTGCGAGCACGACAGCAGCGCCGCGTTCTCGCCCATGTAACAGGCGTACGCGTCGCCCGTGTCGGCCTCGAGCGCGTCGGGAGCCGGGATCAGACCGTCGAACGTCTCCTCCGCGCACGCGTCGCGGTGAACGGCGGATCCGGCGCCCGTGCAGTCGACCTCGCCCGCGGATTCGCCGTCGGGCGAGACCGTCTCGATCGCCTCGATTCTCCCGCTGTCGGCCTGTAGCGGCATCACGAGCGCGGACGCGGCCGTGCCGGCGATGGCGACGATCGCGAGCGACGCGGCTGTCGGGATCCATGCGCGCGTGAGGCCGCGGATCCGGCCGCCGCGCCACGCGAACCACGTCGCGCGCCGGGCGGGATTCTCGACCAGGTGATACGACAGCGCCGACAGAACGAGCGTGAGAGCGAGGGCGAGGAGGACGTACGCGACGGTCCCAGCCGGCATGATCGCGACCAGCAGCATCGCGACGGGGAAGTGCCAGAGGTAGAGGCTGTAGGAGATGTCGCCGAGGTAGGTCGCGACGCGGTTCGTGAGGATCCGCGGCGGCCGGACGGTCTCGTCGGTGCCGGCGATGATGACGAGCGCGGATCCGACGACGGGCAGCAGCCCGAGCGGCGCCGGCCATCCCGCGGATGTCGGGGTGATGACGACGAGCGACGCCGCGATGCTCGCGATCCCGGCCCACACGAGCACGTGCCGCCACGCGTGTGACAATCGCAGCTGCGGGAGGAACGCGAGGATCGCACCGATGCCGAGCTCCCAGGCGCGCGAGAACGTCGAGAAGTACGCGAACGCGGGGTTCGCGACCGTCTCGTACAGCGCCCAGGCGAAGGAAGCGGCGGTGAGTGCGACGATCGCGATGCGCGTGCGGTGCAGTCGCCGCGTCGCGGCGAGCGAGACGATCGCGAGCATGACCCACGGCCATACGAGATAGAACTGCTCCTCGACGCCGAGCGACCAGTAATGCTGCAGCGGCGACGGCGGGGTTCCCTGCGCGAAGTAGTCGATGCCGTCGAACGCGAAGCGCCAGTTGCCCGCGAACAGCGCGCTGAAGACGCCGTCGACCGCGATGTCGCGGCCCCGCTCGCCGAGCAGCACGAAGGATCCGACAACCGTGGCGGCGATCACGACGAGGGCGGCGGGGAGGATGCGCTTCGCGCGCCGTTCGTAGAAGCGTCGGAACGAGATCGTGCCGGTGCGGTCGATCTCGCGCAGCAGCAACCCCGTGATGAGGAAGCCCGAGATCACGAAGAACACGTCGACGCCGACGAAGCCGCCCGCGGGCGCGCCCGTCATGTGCGCGGCGATGACGGCGAGCACCGCGAGGGCACGGAGGCCCTGAATATCGCGGCGCTGGCGCGTGGGGGCGTGGGGCTGCATCCCGACGAGTCTAGATTCCGCGGGCTCGACGCTCGGCGCGCACGACTCGCGCTCGCGAGTGCGGCGACGTCCAATTCGGCGTCCGAACGGGCGCGGGAGCACTCGTGGACGCCATCAGCCGGCGAGCGACTTCGCCACGCGCTGCACCGACACCGTCTCGGCCGTGCCGAGACGCTGCGCGAACAGGCCCACGCGCAGCTCCTCCAGCAGCCAGCGGGCGCGCACGATCCGCTCGCCGGCTCGCGGCGGCAGCGGGATCTCGCCGCCCGCGTCGTCGAATGCGCGCCGCGCCCGCTCGAACTCCGTCATCCAGGCGCGGTCGCGGCCCGGGTGGTCGGGCAGCTGCGCGAGGCGGATCTTGATCCCCGCGAGATAGCGCGGGAGGTGGCGCAGGCGGTCGAGGCCCGTCTCGCGCACGAAGCCATTGTGGACGAGGCCATCGAGCTGCCCGCGCACGTCGTTCAGCGCGCCGAGAAGCGCCATCGAGTTCGCGGCCTTCACCGCGCGCTCGACCTCGCGCCACGCGGTGAGGATCTCTGCGGTGAGCGAGACGGCGCCGAACACGTCGTCGACGGATCCGGCGGTCACCTCCTGCTTGAGCGCGTCGAACGCGGCGCGCGTGCGCACCGCGCCGTGGCGCGCGATCGTCTGGTCAGCCAGCGCGGCGCGGCAGTCTTCGATCACGGCCTTCGGTGACGCATAGGGCGAGGCGGCGAGGGCGAGCTTCTCCTGCGCAGAGAGATGCTCCTGCACGTAGCCGACAGGAGAGGGGACGGTCAGCAGCAGGAGGCGGCGGAGTCCGGCGCGCGTCTGGAAGGCGGCCTCCTCGGCGGTCGCTTCGACACGGACGGACACCGAGGTCTTCTCGTCGACGAGGGCCGGGTAGCCGCGTACGATGCCGCCCGCGACGCGGGTGTCGACCTGCGCGGGAAGGTCGTCGAATGACCAGTCCGTCAGTCCCGAGCGCTCGATCGTCGGGGCGGCCAGGCGGGTGGCTGCATCCGCCGTTTGGCCGCCGCGTGCGGCGGGTCGCGCGAGCTGACGCGCGACCGAGTCGCGGGCGCGCCCGGACAGATTCCGCTGCAGTTCGCCGAGATCGCGTCCCGATCCGGCGGTGCGGCCGCGCGGATCGACGGCGCGGAAGGACATCGTGAGGTGGGATGGCACGCGCTCGAGGTCGAAGTCCTCGGGGGAGACCCGCTGATTCGCCTGCAACTGCACGAGCCGCGCGAGGCGTTCGGCCAGGCTCGCGGGTGGCCGGCCCGCGTGGTCTTCGGGGCCCTCACCCGCGAGCTCCACCGCGAATTTCTCCGACCAGTCGGCTGCTGGCACGACGTGGCGGCGCAGCACCTTCGGGAGCGCCTTGAGCATCGCAGCGATGAGGGCGGCCCGCAGGCCCGGGACCTGCCAGTCGAACCCGCCGGCATCGATCGCGGCGAGCAGCGCGAGCGGGATCACGACCGTCACGCCGTCGTCGTCGGCGCCCGGCTCGAACCGGTACGCGAGATCGAGCGTCTGGTCGCCCTGCGTCCACCGCGTGGGGAAGTCCTTCGCGTCGGCCGTGGCCTCGCCGTCGATGAGGTCGCCCTCGGCCATCGTCAGGTGGTCGGGCGCGCTCTCGAGCTCACGCCGCCACCAGGCCTCGAAGCTGCGAACGTCGAAGACTTCGGCGGGGATCCGCGCGTCGTAGAACGAGAACACCGCCTCGTCTCCCGCGAGGATGTCGCGTCGTCGCTCGCGCTCCTCGAGCTTCTCGAGGCGGCGGCGCAGGTCGGCGTTCTGTCGCAGAAAGCGGGTCACGGGCTTGGCGAGGCGGGTGGGATCCCACTCGCCCTCGACGAGCGCGTGACGGACGAACAGCTCCCGGGCGGCCGCGCGGTCGATGCGTGCGAACTGGATCCGCCGTCGGGAGACGATCTCGACGCCGAACAGCGTGACCTTCTCGTGGGCGACGGCGGCGCCGGCGTCCTTCGACCAGTGCGGCTCGGAGATCTGGCGCTTGGCGAGGTCGCCCGCGAGGCTCTCCGCCCACGCGACGTCGATCGCCGCGACGGTCCGCGCGAAGAGGCGCGACGTCTCCACGAGCTCGGCCGCCATGACGGCCTGCGGCCTGGCCTTCTTCAGGCCGGAGCCGGGAAAGATCTGGAACGCGACGTTCCGAGCGCCACGGTAGCTCGCCGGCCCGGGACGGCGGGCCCCCTTCTGCCGGCGCGCATCGCGCTCGTCGAGCACACCGATCTGACTGAGCAGGCCCGCCAACAGCGCCCGATGGATCGCGTCGCCGCGCGGATGTCCCTCGGGCTCACCGACGGCGCGCTGACGCGCCGGTTCAGGTCTCTCGCGCGCGCTCTGGCCGCTCGCGTCGTCATTCTTCCGCGCACCGAGGTCCCGCGTGAGCGAGCGCAGCTGACGGTGCACATCGAACCACTCGCGCACGCGCACATAGTTGAGGAACTCGGAGCGCACTCGCCGCCGGAACGCGCTCGACCCGAGCTCGCGCTGCTGCGCGCGGAGATAGTTCCAGAGGTTGAGCAGACTGAGGAAGTCGCTCGAGGGATCCGTGAATCGCGCATGCGACTGATCGGCCTTCTCGCGCTGCTCCTCGGGACGTTCGCGAACGTCCTGGATCGACAGGCCGGAGACGATCGCGAGGACGTCGTCGGTGACGCCGAAGCGCTTCGCCTCCACGAGCATGCGCGCGAAGCGCGGGTCGATCGGCAGACGCGCGATCTGGCGACCGATCTTCGTCAGGCGCGCCTCGCCGCGCGATGTGGACACGGCGCCAAGTTCGGTGAGCAGATCGAATGCCGCCTTCACGCCGCGTGAGTCCGGCGGGGTGAGGAACGGGAACTCGTCGATGCGG
>JAJYSF010000130.1 GCA_021793715.1 Actinomycetes bacterium | reverse complement strand
GGTGTCCCTGCTGCTCGCGCTGCCGGTCGTGCTGTGGGGCGGATCCGGGTTCCACCGCGCCGCGTGGACGAATCTCCGCCACGGGGCCGCCACCATGGACACGCTCGTCTCGGTCGGCACGCTCGCGGCCCTGGGGTGGAGCGTGTATGCGCTCGTCTTCGGCACCGCCGGCGAGATCGGCATGACGCACGGGTGGTCGCTGCTCGCGACGCACGCCGACGGATCCGGATCCATCTACCTCGAGGCCGCCGCGGGCGTGACGACGTTCATCCTGCTCGGACGCTACATCGAGGCGCGCAGCAAGCGTCGCGCGGGCGACGCCCTGCGCTCGTTGCTGGATCTCGGCGCGAAGGACGTCACGGTTCGGGGCGACGACGGCGTCGAGCGGCGGATCCCCGCGAGCGAGCTGCGCGTCGGTGACGCGTTCGTCGTGCGCCCGGGGGAGAAGATCGCCACCGACGGTGAGGTGATCGAGGGAACCAGTGCCGTCGACGTCTCGATGGTCACGGGTGAGCCGGTGCCCGCCGAGGTCGGGGACGGATCCGCCGTCACGGGCGGAACGGTCAACGCGAGCGGGCTGCTCGTGGTGCGGGCGACGCGCGTCGGCAAGGACACGCAACTCGCCCAGATGGCGAAGCTCGTCGAGGACGCGCAGGCATCGAAGGCGGAGGCGCAGCGCCTCGCCGACCGGATCTCGGGCATCTTCGTGCCGATCGTGATCGTCATCGCGATCGCGACGCTCGCCACGTGGATCCTTATCGGGCAGCCCGTCGCGGCGGCGTTCACGGCGGCCGTCGCGGTGCTGATCATCGCGTGTCCGTGCGCGCTCGGCCTCGCGACGCCGCTTGCGCTGATGATGGGAACGGGAACCGGGGCGAAGCGCGGGATCCTCATCAAGGATGCCGCCGCACTCGAGCGTGCCCGGCGCATCGACACGATCGTGCTCGACAAGACGGGCACGGTGACCGAGGGGCGGATGACGCTCACACAGGTCATCCCGGCCGCTGGCGAATCGGCTGACGACGTGCTCCGGACCGCGGGCGCGCTCGAGGTCGCATCAGAGCACCCCATCGCGCGCGCCATCGCCACCGCCGCCGTTGGGTCGCCAGACTTTGCAGCTCCGGGCACCCCGTCCGCCGCAATCTTTGGCGAGGCATCAGGTGATGGGTCGCCACACATTGCAGGCGCAACTACCCCTTCCGCCGCCATCTCTGGCGAGGCATTGGGTGATGGGTCGCCACACATTGCAGGCGCAACCACCCCTTCCGCCGCCATCTCTGGCGAGGCATTGGGTGATGGGTCGCCACACTTTACAGGCGCAACCACCCCTCCGGCCGCCATCTCTGGCGAGGCACTTCCGGGGGTGA
Organism: Actinomycetes bacterium; assembly: GCA_021793715.1. Next base: position 3,263 of record JAJYSF010000130.1, on the reverse strand, counting down.
CCGACTTCCGCAACGTGGAGGGGCTCGGCGCGCAGGGCGTCGTCGACGGACGCGCGGTCGTCATTGGACGTCCGCAGCTGCTCGCCCAGTGGTCCGTCGGCCTGACGCCCGAACTCGAGCGCGCGTTCGACGAGGCGCAGGCCACCGGCGCAACCGTCGTCGCCATCGCCTGGGACGGCGCCCCGCGCGGCCTCCTCGCCGTGGCCGACACGGTCAAGCCCACCAGCGCCGAGGCAGTGGCCGAGATGCGCGCGCAGGGCCTGGATCCGATCCTCGTGACCGGCGACGCCGAGGCGCCCGCCCGCGCGATGGCCGCCGAGGTCGGAATCGACCGGGTCATCGCCGGCGTCCTACCGCACGAGAAGGTGACCGTGGTGACGGAACTGCAGCAGGAAGGGCGTACCGTCGCGATGGTCGGCGACGGCGTCAACGACGCCGCGGCCCTCGCACAGGCGGATCTCGGTATGGCGATGGGCACGGGCACCGACGTTGCGATCGAGGCAAGCGATCTGACCCTCGTCCGCGGAGACCTGCGAGTGGCGGCTGACGCCGTGCGGTTGTCGCGCAAGACGCTCCGGATCATCCGGGGCAACCTGTTCTGGGCATTTGCGTACAACGTCGCGTCGATCCCCCTCGCCGCCGCGGGACTGCTCGCGCCGATGCTCGCGGGCGCCGCCATGGCGTTCAGCTCGGTGTTCGTGGTGCTGAACAGCCTCCGCCTGCGCCGCTTCCGCTGACCTCAAGTCCGCTTCTTCCCTCGAGGTCCACAAGTCTCCGAGAAGTCCGGCGAGAATCGCAACGGACTTGTCGGAGACTTGCGGACCTGTCGGAGACTTGTGGATCCGCGAGGCATCGCGGCGTCGTGACAAGGCACGCGCCCGCGCTTCAGGACCTTCTCGCCGCCACGGCACCCGCGCGCCATCCGAATGTCACCGGTTCCGAGTAGCGTGAGCACATGGCGGTGCGCACTCCCGATCCCGATCCCGACGACCTCCCGGGCGACGACGAGGCGAGCGACCTCAGCGGCGCCGCGAGCGTGCCGGGCGGATCCGCGAACCCGGCATGGCTGACCGACGTCGAGCTCGAGGAGGCGCGGCGCCGCCTGCCGATGCTCTACGTCGAGGCCGTCCCGGTGCGCACCGACGGCACGGGGCAGGTGACCGAGGTGGGGATCCTGCTGCGCTCGACGAGCGTGGGTGAGCTGGTGCGCACGATTGTGTCCGGCCGCGTGCGCCACGGCGAGACGGTGCGCGACGCACTCTATCGCCACCTCGAGAACGACCTCGGCCCGATGGCGTTCCCGCAGGTGCCGCCGCAGCCGACGCCGTTCACGGTGGCCGAGTACTTTCCGCTCCCCGGCGTGACGCCGTTCCACGACGACCGCCAGCACGCGGTGTCGCTCGCGTACGTCGTGCCCGTCACCGGATCGTGCGATCCGCGTCAGGACGCACTCGAGGTGACGTGGATGACGCCCGATGAGGCGTCCTCCGATGCGCTCGCCGCCGAGATGGAGGGCGGCCGCGGCACGCTCATCCGCCAGGCGCTCGCGAGCGTCGGTATGCTGCGCTGACCCCCGCGCACACCCCACGAGGGCGCGGGTTCACGCCCCGTCAGCCACGAAGCGCACGCCCGCCGACCCACGCGTCCTGCGAGCGCGCCCGCCGCCCCACGCGCTGCGACCGCGCCCCGCACCCACGAAGTGTCCTCCGCGCCCACAGGCCCTGCGCCCGCGCGTCTCACCCACGAAGCGCACACCCGCGCCCCAATACATCCACGGAATGACGCGTGCCGGCAGCCGGTCTCGTACCGTGAGACCGTGAGCATCTTCCGCCCCATCGGCCCGATCCGCCTCGGCGTTGACGTCGCGGTGGCGCTCGTGCTGCTCGCCGTCTCCTGGTACGCCGCGCTGTACTCGGGATGGGCCGAAGCGTTGATCGCGGTGTTCATGGCGGCTGCGCTCGCCGTCCGCCGGCTCTCGCCCGGACTGTCCCTGGGGATCGCCTGGCTCGGCGCGATCGTGCAGATGTCGCTCGGGTTGCCGCCCCTGACCGTGGACTTGGCGATCCTCGGCGTGCTCTACGTCACCGCGGCATACGGATCCCGACTGATCATGTGGATCGGCCTCGCGTCGACCGCCGTCGGGGCGGTCACGGTGGCGGGCTACCTCATCGTGACGACCACCACGTCGCCCTGGTACGGCCCGATCGATCTCCTCATGGACGCCGTGCCCACGGGGCTGGCCGCCCTGTTCGGATTCGGTCTGTCGTGGACAGCGGGCGCCCTCGTCCGCGCCCTGCGTCGCGCCGACGACAACAGCCGCGCGCAGGAACGCGCCGAATCGGAGGCGGTCGCCGAGCATGAGCGTGGCCGCATCGCCCGCGACATGCACGACGTCGTGGCGCACTCGCTCGCGGTCGTCGTCGCGCAGGCGAACGGCGCGCGCTACGCGGCCAAGACGGATCCGCAGATCGCGACGGACGCGCTCGCGACGATCAGCCAGACGGCCGGATCCGCGCTCGCCGACGTGCGCGTGCTGCTCGCCCAGCTGCGGCACCGCGAGGCAGACGGACCCCAGCCGACGCTCGCCGATCTCGACGCGCTGTTCGCCCAGGTGCGGCAGGCTGGCGTCGACCTCGCCGTCGACATCGACCCGGCGCCGCGGGGCGACGTGCCCGCGGCGGTGCAGCTCGCGGTGTACCGGATCCTGCAGGAGGCGCTCACGAACGCGTTGCGCCACGGCGACGGCGGCACGGTCGCGGTGACGCTCGCGTGGCACAGTGGATCCGTCGCGCTCGACGTCGACAACGCGGCGCGCGCGTCGCCGCTCGAGCCGCGTGGATCGCAACTCGAGCCACGGGGGGTCCTCACGGAGCCGCGCGGACCCCAGCTCGACCGTCGCGGCGCCCACGCCGACTCGCGCGGCGAGGAGGGGAACCGGACCACGGGACATGGCATCATCGGGATGCGCGAGCGTGCACAGCTCGCCGGCGGGACGCTCGAGGTCGAGCACGCCGAGGGCCGGTTCACCGTACGCTCACAGATCCCGTGGAAGGAAGAGGCATGATCGGCGTCGCCCTTGTGGACGACCAGTCGCTGTTCCGCGCGGGGATCCGCATGCTCGTCGACTCGCAGCCCGACATGCGGATCATCGGCGAGGCCGGGGACGGCCGCGCCGGCATCACCCTCGTGGACCAGGAGCGGCCCGACATCGTCCTCATGGACATCCGCATGCCCGTCATGGACGGAATCGAGGCCACCAGGCA
>JAJYSF010000129.1 GCA_021793715.1 Actinomycetes bacterium | reverse complement strand
CGTGCGCCCGGATCCAGTCTGTACCTCGTCGAGGATCAGCAGCGCGTCATGCTCGTCCGCGAGCGCACGCGCCCGAGAGAGGAAGCCGTCCGGCAGCGGGACGACGCCGGCCTCACCCTGGATCGGCTCGGCGAACAGCGCGGCGACCCCGCCTGCGGCGAACGCCTCCTCGAGAGCCTCGATCGTCGGATCGATCGCTTTCGTTCCCGACATCATCGGGGCGAACGGATCCTGGTAGGCCGCCTTCGGCGTGATCGCGAGCGCGCCCATGGAGCGACCGTGGAACGCGCCGTTGAGGCACAGGATGGTCTCGGCGCCCGTGGCGTTGCCATGCAGGCGCGCGAGCTTGATCGCGGTCTCGTTTGCCTCTGTACCCGAGTTCGCGAGGAACACCCGTCCGTCCTCGCCCGTCCCAGCAAGGCGCTTGAGGCGCGCGGCGAGCTCCAACTGCTGCGGCGAGGCGAAGAAGTTCGACACGTGCACGAGGCGGCCGGCCTGCTGCGCGACAGCGTCGACGAAGGTGGGGTGCGCGTGGCCGAGGCAGTTGACGGCGATGCCGCCGAGGAAGTCGAGGTAGCGCATACCGTCGACGTCCCACACGTGCGATCCGCGCCCGCGCTCGAGGTTCGCCAGTCGTCCGCCGAGGCTCATCAGATCGCGGCCGGCCGCGTCCTTCCAGTCGTGACTCATGCTGCCGTGACCTCCGTTCCGATGCCGTTGCTCGTGAAGAGTTCGACGAGGACCGAGTGTGGCACTCGTCCGTCGATGATGGACGCCTTCTGCACGCCGTCGTCGATCGCATCGAGGCACGCCTGCATCTTCGGGATCATGCCGGCCTCGAGCTTCGGGAGCAGCCTGCGCAGCTCGGCGGACGTGAGGTGCGAGACGAGCGAATCGCGGTTCGGCCAGTCGGCGTAGAGGCCGGGCACATCCGTGAGGATGACGAGCTTCTTCGCGCCCAGCGAGCGCGCGAGGGCCGAGGCGGCCGCATCCGCGTTGATGTTGAGCGTGTGTCCAGGATTGTCGAGATCCGGCGCGACCCCGGCGACGACCGGGATCCGATCGGCACGCAGGTGGTCGAGCACGGGCTTCGGATCCACGCGTTCGACGTTGCCGACGCGTCCGAGGCTCTCCTCACGCCCTTCGATCACCACGCCGCGGCGGCGACCGCCGAACAGCGCTGCGTCCTCGCCGGACAGCCCCACCGCGAACGGGCCGTGCGAGTTGATCTTGGCGACGAGCTGCGGGTTGATCTGGCCCGTCAGAACCATGCGCACGACGCTGATGGCCTCGGTCGAGGTCACGCGGTAGCCGCCCTTGAACTCGCTCGGGATCGCGAGCCGGTCGAGCATGTTCGAGATCTGGGGGCCGCCGCCGTGCACGACCACGGGTTTGATGCCGACATAGCGCAGGTACGCGATGTCTTCGGCGAACGCATCCTGCAGCTCCTCCGAGATCATCGCGTTGCCGCCGTACTTGACCACGACGATCTCGTCTCGGTACTGCTTCAGCCACGGGAGCGATTCGATGAGCGTCGAGGCCTTGAACTCGGCCTCTTCCGCACTCGTCTGCTGCAGGTCGATCGGTGTCATGAGGAATAGGCGCTGTTCTCGTGGACGTACGCGTGCGTCAGGTCGTTGGTCATGATCGTCGCTTCGGCGTCGCCCGTGCGCAGATCGATCTCGATGTCGGTGCGGCGCGGTGTCAGGTCGACGTCTTCGCGCGGCCTGTCCGGGCCGCCCTTCGTGCACACGCGCACGCCGTTCATCGTCACATCGACGTCGTACGGGTCGAATTCCGCATCCGTCGTGCCGATCGCGGCGAGCACCCGCCCCCAGTTGGGGTCGTTGCCGAAGATGGCGGTCTTGAAGAGGCTGTTGCGCGCGACGGAGCGGCCGACCGTGACGGCATCGTTCTCGTTCGCGGCGCCGATGACGCGGATCAGGATGTCGTGGCTTGCGCCCTCGGCATCGCCCATCAGCTGCTCGGCGAGCGAGAGGCACACCTCGCTCAGCGCGGCGCCGAACGAGGCTGGATCCGGGCGCACGCCGCTCGCGCCACTCGCCAGCAGCGTGACCTGGTCGTTCGTCGACATCGCGCCGTCGGAATCGAGGCGATCGAAGCTGACGCGCGTCGCGTCACGGAGATACTGATTCGCCTCGTCGGCCGAGAGCTCGGCATCGGTCGTGATGACGGCGAGCATCGTCGCGAGGCCGGGCGCCAGCATGCCCGCGCCCTTCGCCATGCCGCCGACGGTCCAGCCGTCCCGCGACACCGTTGCCATCTTCGGCACGGTGTCTGTGGTCATGATCGCGTGCGCGGCTTCGTCGCCACCGCGCTCGGAGAGTTCGGCTGCCGCGCGCGTCACGCCGTCGAGAACGCGGCTGCGGAAGGTCTCATCGCCGGTGCCGATCAGGCCGGTCGAGCAGACGAGGACATCGCCCGCCCCGACGCCGAGCGCGCCCGCGGCCTGCTCGGCCGTGTGGTGCGCCGTCTCGAACCCGAACGACCCGGTGAAGCAGTTAGCGCCGCCCGAGTTCAGGACGATCGCCTCGACGACGCCATCCGCGACGACCTGCTGCGACCAGATGATCGGGTTGGCCTTCGCGCGGTTCGTCGTGAAGACGGCTGCGCCGACCTTCTGCGGTCCGCGGTTGACGATGAGTGCGACGTCGGGTTTGCCGGTGCTCTTGAGTCCCGCTGCGACGCCGGCCGCAGTGAACCCGGCTGCTGCCGTGACGCTCACGGGGCGACCCCGTCCACGGGGAGGGCCGTCGTCTCGTCCAGGCCGAGCGCGATGTTCATCGACTGGATGGCGGCGCCCGCCGTGCCCTTCGCGAGGTTGTCGACGGCGGTCACGACGACCACGCGGTTCGCCGAACGGTCGATCGCAAGCCCCATCAACGCGGTGTTCGCGCCCGTCACATCGACGGTGCGCGGGAAGCGTCCTTCGGGTAGAAGTTGCACGAACGGCTCGTTCGCGTACGCGTTCTCCCAGGCGTCGCGCACCTCGGCGTCCGTCACACCCTCGGCGATCGGCGCAGAGGTCGTCGCGAGGATTCCGCGCGCCATCGGCACGAGCACCGGTGTGAACGACACGCGTGGGTCGGCAGCACCTGCCGCACGCAGGGCCTGCTGGATCTCGGGGATGTGCCGGTGCGTTCCACCGACCGCGTACGGTGTCGCGGATCCCATCAGCTCGGCGCCGAGGAGGTGCGGCTTGACCGCTTTACCTGCGCCGGACGGGCCGACCGCGAGCACCGTGACGATGTCGGTCGCGTCGACGACGCCCGCGGCGACGCCGGGCGCCATGCTCAGTGACACCGTGGAGGCGTTGCACCCCGGCGCCGCGATGCGCGTCGCGCCGGCGAGGCGCTCGCGCTGCTTGCTCCCGTCGACGAGCAGCTCCGGCACGCCGTACGCCCACGGCTCATGGAACGAACCGCCGTAGAACGCGTTCCAGTCGTCTTCCGAGGTGAGCCGGTGATCGGCGCCGGCGTCGATGATCAGCGCGGCGTCGCCGAGCGCCGCCGTGTACTGGCCAGACTGCCCGTGTGGCAGCGCGAGGAACACGATGTCGTGACCCGCGAGCACCTCGGGCGTCGTGGGCTGCAGGGTGAGCTGCCGCAGCGAACGCAGGTGCGGTTGGTGATCGACGAGCGCGTCGCCCGCGCTCGAATGCGCCGTGACCGTGCGGATCTCGACATCAGGGTGGCGCGCGAGCAAGCGAAGGATCTCGCCGCCCGCATAGCCGGAGGCGCCGGACACGGCGACCGAATACGTCATGGGTCTACTCTATTGCGTCGTGCGGTGTCGACCGTGTCCGGCGGCCGTCAGATGATCTGCTTCCTTTGCTCACGCGCGCTCCGCGCGTCCTTCACGAACGCTCGGATGAGCACGGCGAGAGTGCCCGCCACCATGACCGGCCACACGAGCACATACAGGGTGAGTGCGATGGTCATCGCGTGGCTCCTTCCTTCGTCTCCTGCTGCTGATCCGCGGGGTCGAAGTCGCCCGTACGGATCTTGATGAGCGAGAAGTCGAACGATTTCGAGGTGTTGAACATCGTGATCGCAACGCAGACGATCGTGCTGACGGCATAGGCGATGAGTGAGCCCGACAGCACGGGATACTGGTGCAGGAATCCGATGGCGAACGGCGCGCTCGCCAGAGTCGCGACGATTCCGATGATCAGGCCCGCGCGACGCCCGAGGAAACCGAACGCCATGAGACCGAGCACGACTCCGACGCCGACGGTCGACAGCACGTCGCTCGTGATCGCGATCTCCCCCGGCATCGGGATCCACTCGAAGCGCACCGGGATGAATGCCGCGAGCGCGACGAGCACCGAGACGGTGAACGCGACGTTCGTGACACGCTTCCAGTAGAAGCTCGAGATCACGGGGAAGACGAGCGCACCCCACAGAGCACCGACGAATACGAGCAGATCCAGAATGCTGAACTGGATCGACGCGAACCCGAGTGCGGCGACGACCGCCACGATCATCGTGACGCGGCCGATGAGCAGCATGACCTTCGGATTCGCGTTGCGCTTGCCCGCGACGTTCTGGCCGTAGACGTCCGCCATCATGATCGATGACAGCGCCGTCAGGTCGGAGTCGGCGGTCGACGAGAGCGAACCGATGAT
>JAJYSF010000128.1 GCA_021793715.1 Actinomycetes bacterium | reverse complement strand
GCCGCTGATCCCTCTGCCGATGTTCCGCAACCGCACCTTCACGCTCGCCGTGCTGGCCTCCGTGTCGATCGGCGTGGCGATGTTCGGCACCTCGGTCTATCTCGCGCAGTACATGCAGATCGCGCGCGGATTCGGGCCGACGGTGGCCGGACTGCTCACGGTTCCGATGGCGGCGGGCATGCTCGGAGCGTCGACGGTGATCGGACAGATCGTGTCGCGCACCGGCATCTGGAAACGCTACCTCGTGCTCGGCGGCGTGCTCCTGGTCGCCGGATCGAGTCTGCTCTCGACCCTCACCATGAGCACTCCCCTCTGGCTCGTCGGGGTTTACATGTTCCTCCTCGGCGCCGGCACCGGCATGACGATGCAGAACCTCGTGCTCGTCGTCCAGAACTCCGCGAACCCGTCGCAGATGGGCGTCGCCTCGTCTGGCGTGAACTTCTTCCGCTCCGTGGGCGGCACGACCGGCGTCGCGGTGATGGGATCCGTGCTCGCCGCGAGCATGACGCACCAGATGCAAAGCCGAACGGCCGAGATCGGGCGGGCCATCGCCGATCTCGGTGCCGAGGGGCGCGCGATCGCGAAGCAGCTCGCCGCGGGCACGCTCCCGACGACGCGCGACATGCCCGGATCCATCGCCGTCATCGTCGAGGACGTCGCCGCGAACGCGATCTCGCACGCGTTCCTCGTCGGCGTGCCCCTCGCCGTGATGAGTCTCGTCGCGATCTGCTTCCTGCCCAACATCCCGCTCACGACGTTGACGACGATCGATCGCCTCCGCGAGAAGCGCGCCGTGCGGGACCACGCCGGATCCGAGCAGGCGACCGACACCGCGCTCGCGTCATCCGGGTCGACCGCTAGTGTGGATCCGGAAGCCCCCGACCGGAGAACGTGACGATGTCTGACGATGAGACGGTGGACGCGATCCGCTCCGTCGAGATCGGCCTCAGCGAGGTCTTCACGCAGCATCGCCGAACGATGAAACGCAACGCGGAGCGACTGCAGCCGGGAATGCTGCCGATGACCTACAAGGTCTTCGCCGTCATCGCGCGCCGCGCTCCGATCACCGCGTCCGAGCTCGCGGAGTGGCTCGAGATGGACAAGGGGCAGATCAGCCGCACCGTCACCTACCTCGAGTCGATCGACCTCGTGACGCGTCGTCCGGATGAGGCCGACCGTCGATCATTCGTGATCGAGCCGACGGAGTCCGGGGTCGAGCGCCTCGAGGCCGCGCGCACGCCGCACGAGGAGACCCTGCGTGCGCGCCTCGGCCACTGGGACCCCGCCGACGCGCGCCGTCTCGGGGAACTGCTGCTCGCGCTCGCGGGACGCGCCGAGAACGGACACTGAGCGGATCCGCGACGTCGGGCCGCTGAGGTACGGTGGCCGCGCGTCCGTCAGCGGGCGCCGGGGGCGACTCACGAGAGAGGATCCGCGATGAAACGCGTGCACATCATCGTTACCGGGACCGTGCAGGGCGTCGGCTTCCGCTACGCCACGAAGGCGGAGGCGGAGCAGCTCGGTGTGACCGGGTGGGTGCGCAACGTCGGATCGGATCGCGTCGAGATCGAGGCACAAGGCGAAGCGGGTGCCGTTGAACAGCTCGTCACATGGGCGCGGCGTGGGCCCGCCTATGCCGAGGTGACGGGGGTCGATGTGAGCGACGTGGGAGTTGTTGGTGGTGAGGGTGCGTTCGTGCTGGGCCCTACGGCGCGATAGCCCCGGTGCCCACCCAGTACGTCAGCCGTCTACAACGCTCAAACTGCAGGTCCCGGAGCCCACCAATGCAGGGAAAGTCACGTCTGCAACAAGCCAGGGAGACACCCAGTCGCCTGGACCAGTCAAGCGCATGCCAAACCTCATGGACCCACCCAGCACGTTGCTGAGCAAACCGCCTGACACGACGGTTGTGTAGGCGTCGGGCGCACCGGTCGTGTTCACAGACCCTAAGAGATCGGTCAAGATCGGCGTCAGGACACCATCGACGACGCGACCGAACTCAACATCGTCCAAGGAATAGCCCGCCGCTTCTTCCGGCACCCTCCACCTGATGGTGACGCGTCCACCAAGGAGCAACACGTTCGAGGCCGAACACTGGGGCGACCCCCACGCCACGGGAGCTGGCAGACCTTCTGCGGCCGCAAACGACGCCGCACCGACCTCGGCGTCGGTCCAGGCGGCGTCGGTTTCCGGTACCGACGGCACGAGTGCCGCTCCCCCGAGCAGGGCGAGGCCCGCCATCCCGGCGAAGAGGCGGCGCAGTCGTGAGGCCCGGCGTGTGCGCGTCATGATGAGTCGCCCCCGTCACGACGCTGGCGCGCACGCGCGAACAGCAGGGCGCCCGCTCCCACGAGCAGCAGCGCGCCGCCCCCGAGCAACCACGGCTCGCTCGACCAGCCTCCCGTGGGCGGGAGGTCCGGGCCGGTGTCGAGCTCGTCGCCCGCGCCATTCGCGTGGACGCGCATCTCGGTGACATCGCCGACGGATCCGGGCCCGACGCCGACGTGCAGCCGCAGGTGCGCGACCTGTTCGGCGTCGATCTCGCGGAGCGGGACCTGCGCGCCATCGCGGGGCACCTCCCAGTCGGACACCAGGGTCTCCGCGTCGCTCGGACATTCGTCGCCGCGCCACGCGTCGAGGCAGAGCGCGGCATCGACGACGAGCGGGGTGCCGCCGGTGGCGCTCACGGCGATCTCGATCATGCCGGGCTCGGGGGCATCGGCGCTGATCTCGACGTCCCAGCGCATCGTTTCGCCCGGCGCGAGATCGGCTGCCCGTTCCCAGTCGGCGACGGAGACGAGCTGGACGTAGCGGCCCTCGATGATCTCAGTGGTGGGCGCCGCCCAGGCAGGAGGAGCGATCGCGAGCGCACCGAGCACCCCGCACACGGCGGTTGCGACGGCGATGCGTCTGATCATTACTCCGCTTCCTTCTTGTCGCGCGGCCAGAAGGCCCAGACCACCAGCAGCGCCGCGGCGATCGTGATCCCACCGAGAACGAATGGGTTACTCATCGCCACGATCACCGGCGCCATGCCCGGGATCGAGAACAGCACCGTGCGCACGGTGGTCACGTCGTACGGGTGCGGGTCCTCGACCTCGTTCGCGTCACCGCGCATCGTGATCACGCGCTCGTCCGCCGATGCGCCATCCTCGATCGAGGTGACGCGGTGCGTGACGGGGAGCTCGCCTGGGCGATCCACCGTCACCACGTCGCCCACTGAGATCTCCGCGGCGCCGACCTCCTGCACGATCGCGACGGAGCCCGCGGGGATCGTCGGTTCCATGGATCCGGTGCGGAACATGATGAGCGAGATGTTCGCCGTGATCGCGAGGATCACGAGGACGATGCAGACCAGTCCCGCGCCCGCCGCGACCCAGAGGATCACCTCGCCGACGACGCCGCCGACGCGCGAGCGACGGCGCCCCGGCGTGGTCGCCGGAACGTCGTCGCTCGTGCGTTCGCGGAGTTCGCGCCGCGTGGTCGGGGCCGTCACTCGAGGTCCCCGTGGTGCGATCCCCGGATCGACGGGGTCACGAGAAGCGAGGAGACGTCGTTACTCGACCGACGTCGCGTTCCACTGCCACATCACGGTGCCGGTCTCGCCCTGAGTGAGCGAGTCGGTCGCCGTGACCTGCAGGCAGAGGTTGACCGGCGTGTCCGGAGCGATCGTCGTCGGAACTGTGGCACCACCCGCGAACGAGGCTTCATCGCACCCGAAGGTATCCGTCGCGACCGCAGCGAAGGTGAGGTCTCCATCGGCGACGAGCGTGCCCGTCGCGTCGACCGGAGCGACCGCTTCGAGCGTCGCGTTGTACGAGGATCCTTCGGTGCTCAGAGCGTACCCCGCGTAGACGACGTCGCCCGGAGCAAGGTTGTCGGCGCCCACTTCGAATGCGAGCTCGGCAGCGCCATCGCTCGACGGGTGCTCCTCGTACGTCGTTCCGTCGGTGGATCCCTGGAACACGAACTCGCCGGCTGCGAAGTCGCCACCTGCGAACTCCGAGTCGTTCCATGCGGCGAGCGTTACTGCTGCACCGACGCCGAGCACGAGCCCGCCCGCCAGAACCGCCAGAACCTTGCGCCTGTCTGCTGCCTTCGCCATGAGATGCTCCTTCGGCACTCGAGAAGCGCACGGCGGAACCGCCAACCCCTCCGGTCGCGTTGCCGGCGCTTCAATATATGCTCTCCCGCCGGGAGCTATTCCTCAATGCCGCGACGCTGAGAGGTACCCCCGGTATAGCCGTGAGAACGACGAAACGGCCCCCGCGCCGATTCGGAGCGAGGGCCGTTTCTGCAGGCGCTGTTACGCGACAGCGATCGAGTTCACGTCCAGCGGGATGCCGGGACCGAACGTCGTCGACACCGCGCCCTTCTGGATGTAGCGACCCTTCGCGCTCGACGGCTTGAGGCGCACGACCTCGTCGAGGGCGGCCTGGATGTTCTCGTTCAGCTGCTCAGCGCCGAACGAGGCCTTGCCGACCACGAAGTGGAGGTTGGAGTGCTTGTCGACGCGGAAGTCGATCTTGCCGCCCTTGATGTCCTCAACCGCCTTCGCCGGGTTCGGCGTGACCGTGCCCGTCTTCGGGTTCGGCATCAGGCCACGGGGGCCCAGCACCTTACCGAGGCGACCGACCTGGCCCATGAGCTCCGGCACGGCGACGGCCGCGTCGAAG
>JAJYSF010000127.1 GCA_021793715.1 Actinomycetes bacterium | reverse complement strand
TCCGATCGCCGCGACGAGCGCCGCAACGACGGCAAGGATCGTCTGTCCCGGGATGAGCGCGTTGGCGACGACGTAGTCAGGTCCGGTGATGCGACCACGCTGCGAGATGAGCGATGCGAACCGGTCGAGCCAGATGCTCACGGCCTGCAGCAGCAGGTAAACGCCGGCGATGATCGCGATCTGGATGCGCGCCGACTTGGAGATGCTCAGTTCACCCTGCCCCACGCGCACGGACCCGTACAGGTAGCAGACGAGAGCGGTCACGAGCAGCGACAGCAGCACGACTGCAGAGGCGAACCCCACGACGCCCTGCCAGAACGGCAGATCGAACATGTAGAACGAGGTGTCGAGGCCGAACTGCGCATCCGTCTCACCGGAGGCGACGCCGTTCAGCCACATCCACGTGGTCTCCCACTGCGTCGCGGTCGCGAAACCAGCGAAGAAGCCGAACAGCACCGGGATGCCCCAGGTGGCGAGTCGGCGCAGCGGCTCGACGACCTCCTGGTAGCGATCGAGCTGCGAGCTGAGGCGCGCGTAGACGGGGCGCAGCCGGTAGGCGAGCGTGATCGACAGCCACACGGGCAGGGCCATGGCGACGAACCCGACGACGAACATCACCACCCGGGCGATCCACTGAGTGGTCAGCACCGACCGGAAGTCCAGCTGGCTGAACCAGAGGAATTCCGTGTACAGGCTCGCCATGCCGAACAGCACAGCGATGATCGCGGCGACGATCGCGATCGTGGCAATCGCGATGCGTCTGGTCGGGGAGGCGGGTGTGGCCGAGTTCTGCGTCGAGTTAGAGGTCACCCCCCTATCCTACGGGCGCGTCAGCCTCCAGGCGTACACGCGGGCAGACTGGCGGCTTCGCCCTCGGCGATCGCCTCCACTGCGGAGATCGCATCGTCGAGCGTTGCGACACTGACCACCTGGAGGCCGTCCGGTACGTGCCCGACGACCTCGTCGCAGTTACCGGTCGGTGCGAGGAAGTAGCTGTTGCCGGCCTCACGCGCGCCGTGCATCTTCTGCCGGATCCCGCCGATCCGTCCGACGTCGCCATCGATCGTGATCGTGCCCGTGCCCGCGATATGTTCGCCTCCGGTCATCTCCCCCGGCGTGAGCGCGTCGATGATGCCGAGCGCGAACATCGTCCCTGCACTCGGCCCGCCGACGTTGTCCAGTTGGATCGTCACATCGATCGGAAGCTCATAACTCGTGCTGATGCTCACGCCGACCGCCCATGAGTCGGATCCGTCGACCGTGAGCCGTTCCGGTGTCACCTCGACGGTCCTCCGCTCGCCGTCGCGTTCGAGCCGGAGTTCCACCGGATCCCCCGCAGCGGCATCGATGACGGCGCGCAGCTCGTCGACGTCCGCAAGCCGAGTGCCGTCTGCCGCGAGGATCCGATCGCCCTCCTCGACGACCCCCTGCGACGGCGACCCGTCGGTGAGCGAGACGACGCGCATGTCGGCGGGCACGTCGTAATCAAGGGCGCGCAGTGCCGCCGCCGAGGCCTGGCTCTGCGAGTCGGTCATCATCACGGCATTCTGCTCATCGCGCTGCTCGGACGTCAGACCTTCGGGGAAGACCGCATCGATCGGCACGATCGCGCGCGCCGGGTCCATCCACGCCAGGGCGAGTTCGATCCACGAGATGGGGTGCTCGCGGTTGCCCACGACCTCGACGGTGGTCAACGACAGCGATCCCGTCGTGTCGAACGTCTCGGCACCGTCGACCGCGATCAGGGAGACCAGTTCGCCCTCACCGGTCTCCACCTCGCCGAGAGTGTTGTAGACGGGACCGGGACGCTCGAGCACGAAGTCGCTCGGAAGGAAGCTCATCGTGAACAATGAGACGAGAGCGACGAGCAGAGCGACGGATCCGACGATGAGACGGCGCGGGGCTCGACGCCCCTCATCGATGCGTCGGCGCGCCCCGCGCGAAGCGGCGTCGTCGTCGAACAGCGTCATCAGTCTCCCTTCGGGCTTCGCCCGTTTCGGTCGGTGCGATCGGCTCGGCGTTCGCGGGAGGCGTACGACCGGGCCGGCGCGAGAGCGCCTCAGACATGACGCATCCGATTAGCGTAGAACGTGATCCCGAAGAACCGGCTGAGGATCGCGGCGGAAAGGCGACGGACGTGAGCGACGAGAACTCCCCCGAGGACGACTTCCAGGAGATGCTGCGCCGCATGCTCGGCGGCGACGCGTCGGGCGAAGGCGGCATCGACCCCGAGCAGCTCAAGGGCCTCGGCATCGACCCCGCGCAGATGCGGCAGATGATGTTCGCGTTCCAGCAGGCCATGTCGAGCCAGTCGGGCGACGGCATCTCGTGGGACGCCGCACGCACCGGCGCCCTGCACGTGGCGAACCAGGACGCCCGGAGCATCGGAACCGGTCAGCGCACCGACCTCGCGCGAGCGTTTCAGCTCGCCGACCTGTGGCTCGGCGAAGCGACCGTGATCGCGCCGATCGGTGCGGGCCCGGAGGTCCTCACGCGCGGCGACTGGGTCGAGAAGACCCTGCCGGTGTGGCAGGAGCTCGCCGAACCGGTCGCCGAGAGCATGGCGGACGCCCTGACGGGCGCACTGCGCTCGCAGGCCCCCGAGGACATGCGCGACACGATCGAAGCCGCGTCTCGCATGATCCGCCAGGTGGGCGGCACGCTCTTCGCGACGCAGCTCGGACAGGTCGTCGGCAAGCTCTCGAAGGAGGCCGTCTCGGGCGGCGATGTCGGGATCCCCGTGATGCCCGCAGGAACGGCGGCGATCCTGCCTCAGAACTTCGCAGACCTCGGCGCGGGCCTCGGCATTCCCGACGACCAGCTCGCTCTGTACTTCGCGGCGCGCGAGCTCGCGCACGCGCGCCTGTTCAAGCACGCCAAGTGGCTGCGCCTTCATGTGATGAGTCAGGTCACCGATTACGCGCGCGGGATCCATGTCGACACCGAGGTGCTTGAGGATCTCGCCGATCGCTTCGACCCGACGAACACCGAAGAACTGCAGGAGGCGCTGCAGACGGGCGCGCTCATCCCCCAGAAGACCGAGGCGCAGGAGCTCGCGCTCGGACGCCTCGAGAACATGCTCGCCCTCATCGAGGGGTGGGTGGACGTCGTGGCGTCTGACGCCACGAGCCGCGTTCCGAGCTTGGACCGCATCGCGGAGGCCACCCGTCGCCGCCGCGCCGTGGGCGGTCCCGCGCAGGACGCGCTCGGAGCCCTCGTCGGTCTCGAGCTGCGGCCGCGCCGTCTGCGGGAAGCCGCCGCGATGTGGCGTGCGGTTGGCGACGCCGTGGGCACCGCGGCGCGCGATGCGCTGTGGGACTACCCGGACCTCGTGCCGAGTGGCGACGACATCGACGACCCGGCGGCGCTCATCGCGCGTCTCGAAGCCGCCGAGCGCGGCGACGACGCCCCGCGCGATGAGATGGACGATGCGCTCGCTCAGCTGCTCGCGGATGCCGAGGACGACGGTACTGCGGGGCAGGAGGGCGACAAGGACAGCGACGACGAGGGGCCCGAGGGACCGCGCGCCGTCTGATCCACAGGCCGCGCACGCGCATTCGCCCTGTGGATAAGTGCGGTCGGCGCGCGGAACGCGCCATGATCGACAGATGCCCCTGCTCGAGCTCGACCCCGCGTATCCGGTTCTGTGGCGCGATGATCGCGCCATCCAGATCGGCTCGCGACCGGCGTTCCGGGTGATCGCCGATCCGAAGCAGTGGCAGCTCGATCTCCTCGACGCGCTCGCTGGCGGGATCCCCGCCGGTCATCTCGCCGGTGTCGCCGCGGCGTTGGGCGCCGACCCCGCGGCGGCCGCAGACTTCGTCGCGCGCCTCTCCCCCGTGCTGCGCGAGATCGACGTGCCGCGCGAGGTGTCACTCGTCACGACCGACCGGGTCCCGCACGACGCTGTGCTCGGCGCGCACGATGCGTTGCGCAGCGCCGGTCTTGCCCCGGTCCACCGCACCTTGCACGACGCGGTCGCGGCCGGCAGCGAAGCCGTGGTCCTGGCAGGCGCTGTCACGCCCCCGCACGTGGTCCGCGCGCTGATGCGCGCGGACGTGACTCACGTGGTGGTGTCGCTCGAATCACGACGCGCGAGCGTGGGGCCACTCGTCGTGCCCGGACACACTGCGTGTCTCGCGTGCCTCTGGGAGCACGAGAGAGCGCGCGACGCGTCTTGGCCGGTCCTCGCGACGCAGCTCGTCTCTCGGCGACAGCCGGATCCACCCTCACGCGCGCTCGCGACGATGGCCGCGGCGCTCGTCACGCGCGTCCGGGACGCCGTGGATGACAGCTCCGGCCGCACCCGTTCGGTGACGATCAGCGCCGACGGCCGCCACCGGTGGCGTTCGCATCGACCGCACGAAGCGTGTCTGTGCCGATCTCCGCAAGAAATCGCGACGGCTGCCGTCCCCGTGCCGATCCGCCCGCCCACGAGATCTCAAGCGACGTCGCAGCACGGGTGATGCCGACGTAGGCCAGGCGCCGTTCCTCGTCGACCGCCTCGAGCGTGCGCGCGTACGAGATCGGCAGCAGCCCCTCGGAGGCCCCCATCAGGAACACGTGCGGCCATTCGAGCCCCTTCGCCGCGTGCAGCGTGGCGAGGGTGATCGTCGCCATCGCCGGCTCGTGCTGATCCTTCGCGCGCGCGAGCAGGCCGTCGGCGAAGTGACGCATCGACGAGTGCTCCGGAGATCG
>JAJYSF010000126.1 GCA_021793715.1 Actinomycetes bacterium | reverse complement strand
CCGCGGCGGAGGCCGAGCAGAAGGCCGCCGAGGAGGAATCCGACGGCGGTGACGGCGACGATTACGACGATGACGGTCATGACGATGACGATGATGATCACGACGACGATGATGATCACGACGATGATCACCACGATGGCTCGGCGTATCTGCACTCGGGCGACGTGGACGGGGTCGACATCGACGAGCTCAACGAACATGACGACGGATACGACGACGATTCCGACGACGCGGATGACGACGGATACGACGACGATTCCGACGACGCGGATGACGACGGATACGACGACGACGCGGACGGCAACGAGGAGTCGGGTGACGACGCCTGACCCGGCGGAGCGAAGGGCCTGCGTGCCCTCTAAACTGGCCGTATGACGATCCAGATTCCGGCCGACCTGCTGCCCGCCGACGGACGCTTCGGATGCGGTCCGTCGAAGGTGAGAGAGGCGCAGGTGTCTGCGCTCGCCGGGGTGGGATCGTCGCTCCTCGGCACCTCGCACCGCCAGGCGCCCGTGAAGAATCTCGTTGGCAGCGTACGTGAGCGGCTCGGCCAGCTGCTGCGGTTGCCCGACGGATACGAGATCATCCTCGGCGGGGGCGGCTCGACGGCGTTCTGGGACGCCGCCGCGTTCGGCCTCATCGAGCGCCGCAGCCAGAATCTGTCGTTCGGCGAGTTCGGCGGAAAGTTCGCCAAGGCCGCCGCCGCTCCCTGGCTGGAGGCACCCGACGTCCGCACCGCCGAGCCGGGGACGATCGCGGTGCCCCAGGCCGTCGCCGGCGTCGACGTCTACGCCTGGCCGCACAACGAGACATCGACGGGCGCGGCCGCCCCCGTCACGCGCGTCGCCGGCGACGAGGGAGCGCTCACCGTCATCGACGCGACGAGCGCAGCGGGCGGCATCGACGTCGACATCGCCGAGACCGACGTGTACTACTTCGCGCCGCAGAAGAACCTCGGCTCGGACGGCGGATTGTGGATCGCCGCCGTGTCGCCGGCCGCCATCGCGCGCATCGAGCGCATCGCGTCGTCGGGACGCTACATCCCCGAGTCGCTGAACCTCGCGACGGCCCTCGACAATTCGCGCAAGAACCAGACGTACAACACCCCCGCGCTCGCCACGCTGCACCTGCTCGACAGTCAGCTCGGCTGGATCCTCGACAACGGTGGCCTGACGTGGGCGGCGGCGCGAACGCGTGAATCGTCATCGGCGCTCTACGGCTGGGCGGAGGCGAACCCCGTCGCGACCCCGTTCATCGCGGAGCCGGCGCACCGATCGCCCGTGGTCGTCACGGTCGACTTCGACGACGCGGTCGACGCGGCCGACATTGCGAAGATCCTGCGGCACAACGGCGTCGTCGACACCGAGCCGTACCGGAAGCTCGGTCGCAACCAGCTCCGCGTCGCGACGTTCGTGTCGATTGAGCCGGACGACGTGCGCCGACTGGCGAAGAGCATCGACTACATCCTCGAGGCGAAGGAATCGTCATGACCGATCTGATCGATACGACCGAGATGTACCTCCGCACCGTGCTCGAGCTCGAGGAGGAGGGCATCGTCCCGCTTCGCGCGCGCATCTCGGAGCGGCTCGGACACTCGGGACCGACCGTGTCTCAGACGGTCGGACGCATGGACCGCGACGGGCTCATTCGCGTCGCCGAGGACCGCCGCCTCGAGCTCACGAAGCTCGGCCGTCGTCGCGCCATCGAGGTCATGCGGAAGCACAGGCTCGCCGAGCGTCTCCTGAGCGACGTCATCGGCCTCGACTGGGCGTACGTCCACGAGGAGGCCTGCCGCTGGGAGCACGTGATGAGCGAGCGCGTGGAACGACGACTCGTCGAGCTGCTCGGCCACCCGGACGAATCGCCGTACGGAAACCCCATCCCGGGCCTCAGTGAGATCGGGGAGATCGACGCGAAGGGGACCTTCGACGAGGGTGTCATCGGGGTCGTCAAGAAGCTCGACGCCGCCGACGGTCCGGTCGAAGGCACGGTGCGCCGCCTCGCCGAGCCGATGCAGGTCGACCCCGAGCTGCTGCAGCAACTGCGTTCGGCTGGCGTCATGCCGGGAGCGCGCGGGCAGTTCCGTTACAACGAGGGGTACGTGCTCGTGCAGATGGATGGCGCGGACGAAGCGCTCGAACTGCCCGTGGAGCTCGCTTCGCACGTTTTTCTCGTGGCCGAATGACCCTCAGAACACGGGGTTCGTGACCGAATCGAGACGGATCCGCGATCTCGACGTGACAAATTCGTTATCTTTCGTTACCGTGGAGGCTGCCCTGTATGTAACGAAGGAACCCGATTTTGGCCGAGAACGAGCCGACGACTGAGGTCGCGCCGCCCGACGCAACCGCCTCAGCCGAACGACCCCTCACCACCCGTCAGATGGTCTCCGCGGCTCGCAAGCAGATCCGCCACTCCGAGAAGTCCGCGAGGAAGTCCGGCTCGCGTCGCTTCAGCCCCGCGCGCGCTGTCGGCACGATGGCGGCCGTCTGTGCGCTCATCGCGGGCGTTGCGATCCCTGCCTATGCGGCGAGCCAGCACGAGACCGCGAGCGCGACGGCCAGCGAGCGTGACGAAGCGGCTGACGATGCCCAGTCGTTCGCCGCGAGCCTCGACGCCGGATCCGTCGACCTGACCGCGACGACCTACTCGGCCCGCACGGCCGACGAGATCTCGCAGATGCGTGCCGAGGAGCAGGCGCTCGAGCGTGCTCGCGACGCCGAGCAGCAGCGCCAGAATGAGCAGCAACCGGCCCCCGATCCCGGCGGTGACGGAGCGCCCGCGGGTGTTCCCGACGACGCGCCGCCCCCCGCACCGGAGCCGGTCGGCTCCTGGGTGAACCCACTTCCCCCTGGCTCGTACTACGTCAGCCGTTCGGTCAGCTCCGGTCACGCCGGTACCGACATGGTCGCCCCGGCGATGACGCCGATCTACGCCGCGAAGGGCGGCGTGGTGACCGTCTCGAGCGAGGCGCACTACGGCTGGGGTGTCACGGTCGCGATCGACCACGGAGATGGCACGCAGACGCTGTACGGACACATGACCAACGGCACGCGCCAGGTCGGTGCCGGGCAGTCCGTCTCGGCGGGCGAGGTCATCGGCTACGTCGGGTCGACGGGCCGCTCGACCGCGAACCACCTCCACATCGAGCTGACGATCAACGGCGCGATCGTGGACCCGATGGCGTACATGCCCATCTGACGCGCGAACCCGATACGCAGAATGCCCACCTCAGTCGAGGCGGGCATTCTGCGTATCGGCGAGAGAATTCACCTGCGTGTCGCCGCTCGGGTGTGCCGCATGCGCTACTCTGTTCGCGTCGCCGCATCTGCTGTCAGAGAGGAATTCGCGATGAACATGCGCCCGGGCATCCGAACCACGGATGCGCTCGGTCGTTACGTTCTTCGGCATCCGGCTCGGTCGGGGCGCGAGATCATTGCGCCTCGTCGGCTGGCGCTGTCCATTGGACAGCGCCTTTTTCGTCTCTCAGACAGGATGTGGGGCATCGTCTGGCTGATCCCGGGAGCCATCCGGGGCGTGAAGAAAGGCTGCCGCCATGCGCACACTCGTGCTCAATGCAGGATATGAACCGCTTGCCATCGTGTCGTTCAAACGCGCACTCGTGCTCGTGATGAATCAAAAGGCGAATATCATCGCAAGCGATGAGAATTCGCCCGTGTGGAGCGCCGCCGACGTGTTCGACAGACCCGCGGTCATCGTCCTGACGAGATACGTGCGCATCCCGCACCACCGCCGCGTGCCGGTCACCCGTCGCGGGGTGCTGCGCCGCGACGCCCATCGCTGCGCATACTGCGGCCGCCCGGCGGCGACGGTCGATCACGTGCAACCGCGCTCGCGCGGCGGCATCGACTCCTGGGAGAATCTCGTCGCGGCCTGCCTGAAATGCAACAACGTGAAAGGCAACCGCACTCCGCAGGAAATGGGGTGGGAACTACGCATTCGGCCGGGCACTCCGCGAGGAAGTGCGTGGACTGTTCGCGGATCCGATCGCACCGAACCCTCTTGGGAACCGTATTTGGAAATGGCTGCGTGATTCACGCATAACGAATTCACGGTCATCCGTTGTGCGTATTCGGGCGAAATAGATTATCGTGTCGAATATGGCACGGAAGATCATTCACCAGCTCGTCGATGATATCGATGGAACCGTTCTCGATCCCGGTGAGGGAGAGAGCGTGACGTTCTCTCTCGACGGCAAGGTATACGAAATCGACCTCACGGAGGGCAATGCCGCGAAACTGCGTGAGGCTTTCGCCCCCTACATCTCGGCCGGTCGCCGCACGGCGAGCTCTGCAAAGAGTCGGATGCGTGGATCCGCGCCGTCGGGTGGTGGCCGCGATCTGACCGCTGTGCGCGCTTGGGCGCGCGCCAACGGCCACAAGGTGAGCGACCGCGGTCGCGTGCCGGCCACGATCCTCGAGGCTTACGACGCCGCGAACTGACGTCCGCGTCGTCAGCGATGCGCCTGCCCCAGTAAGATGGGGTGGGCGCATTTGCGCGTGAGCCCCCATAGCTCAGGGGATAGAGCACCGCTCTCCTAAAGCGGGTGTCGCAGGTTCGAATCCTGCTGGGGGCGCGAACGAAGTGCGGCCTGAACACGGCGCGGTTCTCAGTCGCGGGTCGCCAGCACCCAGGCGCCGGTCACCACCGCGATGGCAGCTCCGGTGAAGAACATCGCCGGGACGTTGGCCGCGCCGGCGGCCGCGCC
>JAJYSF010000125.1 GCA_021793715.1 Actinomycetes bacterium | reverse complement strand
CGCGAGCACCGTGCGGCCGCCGCGCTCGAGGTAGAGCACCAGTTCGCCGTCGATCAGCACCACGAGCGCCCCCGCCTTGCGACCGGGGCGATGGGTGACCTCGTCGAGCGCCGGCCACGCGAGCGCGGCACCATACGGGTTCGCCGGATCCGTCGCCGCGAGCACGCGCGACGCGAGCGGGGGCGGATCTGCAACCGCGCTGAACGTGCGCAGCCGATCGATGGTCGTGGAAGCGGCGAACTGCGCGGCGCCGAGCTTCTCGATGAGGTAGCCGCGCCGGCAGTGCCCGGACTCCTCGAACGTCGCGAGCGTGCGGTACACCTGCGCGAACCCGCCGGGCGCGCCCTCGTTCTGCACGGATCCGCGCGTCACGACGCCGTACCGATCGAGCAGCAGAGACGCGTGCGCGGCCGCCCGCATCGTGTCGTCGGCCTCGGGCGCGGGCAGTAGCGACCACCTCCCGCCCGCGGCCGGATCGCGCGGAGCGGCGGCCGGGCGCGCGAGCGTCATGCCGCGGAAGGTGCGTGTGCGCGGCGTGCGGCGCTTCGTCTTGTGGCTTTGGGATCCGCCCGACAGCAGCGTGCGCACGGGCGCGAACGTGTCGTTCGTGACGCGCGCGGCCCACACCAGCCGCCACAGCGACGCCGTCACGGCCGCCTCCGAGACTTCCGCCGCTTCGGCGGCCGTGAGCTGCGAGCGCACCATGTCGGCCACCTGCGAGGCGAAGAAGGCCCCGCCCGGCGCGAGCGCCTCGAGGATGCGGGTGTCGAGTGGATCCATCACGATGTCGTCTTCGGGCGCGATCGTGAGCGGCACGGCGTCGGCGGGATGCAGTGCGACCCATCCGTCGCGTCCGGCGATCTGGCCGTGCCCCGACCACGCGACCTCGCCGGCCGCGGTGAGTTCGTCGAGCATGGCCGGCGCGTAGTCGCGCACGCGGGTGGGCAGGACGAGCGTTTCCCAGGCGCTCGCGGGAATCGGCACCCCCGCGAGCTGTTCGACGACCTGCAGCACGCCGTCGACGCCCTCGAGCGGACGATCCATGTGGTGCCATGCGGGGAGGAAGCGCGCGTACGCGGCGGGAGCGACCGGCTCGATGGATCCGCGCAGCGCGGCGAGCGACCGCATCCGGATCCGCCGCAGCGCCTCCGTGTCGCACCACTCGGCCTCATCCGCGAGAGAGGTGGCGGCGCCCTCGGGCAGGAAGAATCCGCTGACGACGCGGCCCTGCGTCTCAAGGCGCTGCAGGGCGTGACGCGCGACCGCCGCGCCGATGCCGAGACGCTCCGCGAGCGCGCCGATCGTGAACGGGCCGTGCGTGCGCGCATATCGGCTGACGAGGTCTCCCAGCGGATCCGCCATCGGCTCGGTGAACGCGGCCGGCACGCCCACGGGTAGCGCGGTGCCGAGGGCGTCGCGCAGGCGCCCCGCGTCCTCGATGGCAGCGACGCGCTCGACGCCCGCGATGCTCACGCGGATGGCTCGACGCGCCCGAACCAGATCCTCCAGCAGCCCCGCCGCTTCGTCGGTGCCCGCATGAGGCCCGCCGCCGATTGGGTCGCCAGAGATGGTCGTGTCCGCACCCTCATTCGGCGCCATCTCTGGCGACCCATTGGGTTGGGCGCGGGTTGCCTCACGTGGGTCGCCAGAGTTTGCGTCCGACACGCCGTCGCCTGGCGCCATCTCTGGCGACCCATTCGCATCGGGCACGCCAATGGCGTCACCTGGCCCCGCGGCGGGGGTGAGGCGAGCCGCCACCTCGTCGGCGGTGAGCGGGCCGAGCAGACGCAGCAGATCGGCGACGCCCTCCACGCCACGCACACGCCGGTCGGCCGCGAGCCGTTGCACCTCCAGCTCGAAGCGCGCCACGACGTCGGGATCGAGCAGTTCGCGCATCTCGACGCGGCCGAGCAGCTCGCCGAGCAGCGCCGGATCCACCGACAGCGCGGCTGCCTTGCGCTCGCCGAGCGGCGAGTCGCCCTCGTACATGAATGCGCCGATGTATCCGAACAGCAGGTCGCGCGCGAACGGCGACGGCTGCGCGGGCTCGCTCTCGACGATCCGGATCCGTCGCTCCGCGACACCGCGCGCGATCCGCACGAGCGCGGGCAGATCGTAGACGTCCTGCAGCACCTCGCGCAGCGTCTCAAGGATCACGGGGAACGTCGGGTGACCGCGCGCGACGTCGAGCAGCGCGGCCGATCGCTGTCGTTGCTGCCAGAGTGGCATCCGCTTGCCCGGGCGCAGCCGCGGCATCAGCAACGAGCGGGCCGCGCACTCCCGGAACCGCGAGGCGAACAGCGCGGATCCACCGACTTCGTCGGTCACGAGCTGCTCGAGCTCGTCGGCGTCGAACACGAACAGTTCGGCGCCGGGCGGCTCGGCCTCGGCATCCGGGATCCGCGCGACGATGCCGTCGTCGCTCGCCACGGCCGATCCGTCGACGCCGAGTCGTTCGCGGATCCGCGCGCTCACCGCGAGCGCCCACGGCGCGTG
Source organism: Actinomycetes bacterium (assembly GCA_021793715.1). The sequence goes on along the minus strand of JAJYSF010000125.1, from coordinate 2,236 downwards.
CACAGGCATGCCGTAGGGCGAGTGGAGGATCAGCCGCCAGTCGCCGACCTCGTCGCGGCCGCGCTCGACCGTCAGCGTCACGTCGGTCGGGAGGGATCCGGTCGCCTCGCGTTGCTCGTCGAGGTGCGCGAGGAGGTTCACGCGCGCGTTGTCGTCGAGTCCGGCCTCTTTCAGCCGCGCGTGGGCGGTCTCGGGCTGCGCCGCCGCGACTTCGCGCGTGAACGCGCCGAGTGCCTCGCCGAGTTCGGCGGGGCGACCAAGGCCATCGCCCGTCCAGAACGGCACACGCCCCGGCTGCCCGTAGGCGGGGAGGACGTTGACGCGGTCGTGCGTGATCTCCACGATCCGCCAGCTCGTCGTGCCGAGCGTGAAGACGTCGTTAACGCGCGACTCGTAGACCATCTCCTCGTCGAGCTCGCCCACGCGGGCGTTCTGCGTCTCGCCCGCGATGAAGACCCCGAACAGTCCGCGGTCGGGGATCGTGCCGCCGCTCGTGACCGCCAGCCGCTGCGCGCCCGGACGCCCCTCGAAGACGCCGCGATCGCGATCCCAGACGATGCGCGGCCGCAGTTCGGCGAACTCGTCGGACGGGTAGCGCCCGGCGAGCAGATCGAGCGTGGCCTCGAACGCACTGCGCGGCAGCGACCGGAACGGCGCACTGCGGCGCACGGTCTCGAACCAGCCCTCGACCTCGACCGAATCGAGCGCCGACGCGGCCACCGTCTGCTGCGCGAGGATGTCGAGCGGGCTCTGCGGCACGCGGATCGCCTCGATCGCGCCCGACAGCATCCGCTCGGTGACGACGGCGGTGTGCAGCACGTCGCCGCGGTGCTTGGGGAACAGGTCGGCACGGCTCACCTCGCCGACCTGGTGCCCGGCGCGGCCCACACGCTGTAGGCCGCTCGCGGCGCTGGGCGGCGACTCCACCTGGATGACCAGATCCACCGCACCCATGTCGATGCCGAGCTCGAGGCTGCTCGTCGCCACGACGCAGCGCAGGTCGCCGCGCTTGAGCTCGTCCTCGACGATCGCGCGCTGCTCCTTCGACACGGATCCGTGATGCGCCTTCGCGAGTACCGGCGCCACCCCGGCGGTCTGACCGCCCTGCGCCGGCATCGCCGCGGCCGGCGCCGTCTGGTCGGGCACGTCCATCCCGAGCCGCTCGGCGTGGATCTCGTTGAGCCGCCCCGTCAGACGCTCGGCGAGGCGGCGGGAGTTCGCGAAGATGATCGTCGACGTGTTCTCGAGCACGCGGTCGACGATCGCCTCTTCGATGTGCGGCCAGATCGATCCGGTCACCTCGGCGTTCTCGGAACCCTCCTCCCAGAACGCGTCGCTCGCGGGAGTGCCCGGGTCGTCGTCGGAGCCGCCGGGCGTCGCCGCACGGTCGGTCCCGCCACCGTCGGCGCCCGGCGTTCCCTCCCAGAACCGGTCGTCGGCGGGCGCCATCGGCTCGCCCGAGCCCGCCCCCGCGAGATCGGCCCGGTGCGAGGCCTCCCGCGGTGCCGCGGGAGGCGGATCCGTCATGTCGTCGATCGGCACCCGCACCGCGAGCTCGAACGTCTTCGACGCGCGCGGCGCGACGATGTCGACCGGCGCCTCGCCGCCGACGAACCGCGCCACCTCGTCGATCGGGCGCACCGTCGCGGACAGCCCGATGCGCTGCGCCGGCGTCTCGAGCAGATCATCGAGCCGCTCGAGCGATACGGCGAGGTGTGCGCCGCGCTTCGAGGCGGCAACCGCGTGCACCTCGTCGATGATCACCGTGTGCACCTCGCGCAGGGTGTCGCGCGCGCTCGACGTCAGCATCAGGAACAGCGACTCGGGTGTCGTGATGAGGATGTCGGGCGGATTGCGCAGCATCCGCTGGCGGTCGCGCGGAGGCGTATCGCCGGACCGTACGCCGACCGACACCTCCGGCGGATCCACCCCTAGCCGCTTCGCCGCCTGCGTGATGCCGACGAGCGGCGACTGCAGGTTGCGCTCGACGTCGACCCCGAGCGCCTTCAGGGGCGAGACGTACAGGATCTTCGTGCGCCCCTTCGTCTTGCGCGTGCGCCCCTCGAACCCGGGCAGCGTGTTATCCGACGACCCCTCTCGGAATACTCGATCGAGCGCCCACAGGAAGGCCGACAGCGTCTTTCCGGATCCGGTCGGCGCCACGACGAGCGCGTGACGCCCCTCAGAGATCGCCTTCCACGCGCCCGTCTGGGCGTTGGTCGGCGCCGCGAACGCT
>JAJYSF010000124.1 GCA_021793715.1 Actinomycetes bacterium | reverse complement strand
TCGAGACGACGATCAGCGGCGGGATCTCCCGACCGCTGATGACGTGTCGCCGGGCGAAGCGTCCGCTTCCTTCCGACACCGGCTCACGGGCGCGCGAGACGATCTCGAACACCGCGTCGACCGCGCGCGCGACCAGCTCGACGCGACCAACGAACGCATCAAGAAGCGCACCGGTCGTGACCTGATCGCCGCGATCGGCGTGGGGGTGCTCGCAGGGGCGGCCGTCCTCGCGTCGCTGCTCTTCGTGAAGTGGGCGTTCGCGATACTCGCGATCGCCATCGCCGCACTCGGCGTGTTCGAACTCGCGCGCGCGCTCCAGGCGCGAGGGCGTCGAATCGATCTCGTTCCACAGCTGGTCGGCGCGGCGATCATCATCTCCGCGGCCTATTGGTTCCCGTCCGCCGTGCACTGGGCCGCCGTCTTCTCGACGCTCGCGATCGTCATCGTCTGGCGGGTGGTCGCGCAGATGACCGCGCTCGACGGCCGCGTGTACGCGTCGATCTTCGCGGACATCGTGGTCGGCTGCTTCGTGGCGCTGTATGTGCCGTTGCTCGCGAGCTCGGCGCTCGTCTTGCTCCGGCAGGACGACGGCGAATGGTGGGTGCTGTCCTTCATCCTCGTGGTGGTCGTCGCCGACACGGGCGCGTACGCGTCGGGACTGGCGTTCGGATCCCACAAGATGGCGCCACGCATCAGCCCCAGCAAGACCTGGGAGGGCCTTGCGGGTGCCGCCATCGTCTCGATCGTCGCCGGCGCCCTCGCCGGAGCGTTCCTGCTCGACATCCCGTGGTGGGGCGGTGCGCTCTTCGGCGCGGCGCTCGTCGCCTCCGCGACGATGGGCGACCTCGGCGAATCGATGATCAAGCGCGATCTCGGGATCAAGGACATGAGTTCGTGGCTGCCGGGGCACGGAGGAGTGCTCGACCGGCTCGACAGCATCCTCCCGTCAGCCGTCGTGGCGCTGGCCATGTACCAGCTGCTGCTGCCCACCATCGCGACCGGTTAGACGAGGAGAACGATGACCGAGCAGAGCATCGACACGCCGTTCACCCGCGAGGCGCGTGCGCGCCGCGGCTACGATCCCGAGGCCGTGCGCACGTTCCTGGCACGTGCCAGGGAGTCGTTCCAGTCGGTGCCGGGTGGCGTGTCGAGCAACGACATCCGAACGGCGTCGTTCCCGCTCGTCCGCGGCGGATTCTCCGTCCCCGAGGTCGACGCCGCTCTCGCTCGCCTGGAGGACGCCTTCGCCCAGCGGGAGCGCGAGGCCGCCATCGGCGCGGACGGCGCAGACGAGTGGGTCGCGGATGCCCGAGAGCAGGCGCGGGAGATCCTCGCGCGGGTGACGCGCCCGGAGGGACGGCGGTTCGACCGGGTGAGTCGTCTCCACATCGGCTACGCGCCGGTCGAGGTCGACATGGTCGCGGAGCGCATCGCTCGCTATCTGTCGCGGGGTGACGCTCTGACGACCGAGCAGCTGCGCACGGCGGCCTTCCACACCGCGCGCGGCGGCTATCGCGAAGAGCAGGTCGACGCCCTTCTCGACGCGACGGTGCACGTGATCTTGGCGGTGCGGTGACGGTGATGTCACGTTCAGGTAACAGTCGGGTATACTCGCGAACACTGTGACTCCCGAGTACCCCGATACCCACCCGATGACCCGACGCGAGGCCCGCGCGATCGAGCGCTCCGCCGTCGTCGAGGCACGCCGCACTCAGCGCACCGCGGCCGCGGTCGAGCGACGCGGAGCGCGCGCCACCACACGCACCTGGGGTGCGCGTCGCGCGGTGGGTGCCGTCGTCGGCGGCGTCGCGGCGCTCGGGATCCTCGCGGCGTCGATCGCGCCTGTCGTCACGTCGCAGGTTGCCGAGGCGAGCCAGGACCCGCGTGCGACCACGTACGCCGTCGCGGCGGACGAGGCGCAGCTGTTCGCCGCGTCGGCCGAAGGCGGAACGATCGCCGCGCTCAGCGCCGTGACCTACGAGGCCGAGCTGCGCACGCCCGAGCCCGAGCCCGAGCCCGAGCCCGAGCCCGCGGCCGTACCCGACGAAGGCGACGGCGACGCGAACGAGGGCAGCGCTCCCGCGCCCTACCAGCCGCCTGCGCCATACACCGGCGGCGGTTCGCCGGCCGAGTGGATGTCCGCGGCCGGAATCGCCGAGAGCGACTGGGGTTACGTCGACTACATCGTCACTCGTGAGAGCGGGTGGGACCCGAACGCCACGAACCCGTCCTCCGGAGCGTGCGGTCTCGTGCAGATGTACCCGTGCAACAAGGGCGGCGTGAACAGCCGCGATCCGGTGGCGAACCTCGCATGGGCGAACTCCTACGCGATCGGCCGGTACGGCAGCTGGGCAGGAGCCCACGCGTTCTGGACCGCCAACCACTGGTGGTGACCGGCGCTCGGCTATGGGACGCTCGCGTAAGCGCCCACGTCGGCAGCCTCCGGTCGCTGATGACCGCCTCGATCGTCTGATCTCCGGCTGGCGTCGCACGGAAGTGCGCCGCGGCGCCGAATGGAACGTGCAGCCGGTCGGCACCGGCCGCAGCGACAAGCCCTACACGTGCCCCGGTTGCGGGGGGACGATCGCGGCGGGCCTCGCACACCTCGTGACGTGGCGCGCTGATGGAGTTCTCGGCGACCGCGCCGACCTCGAAGCTCGCCGACACTGGCATTCGCACTGTTGGAGCACCTGAAAGGAGCGACCATGGAGATCCGCGGCGCCACCGTCCTTCCCGCCCGACGCGAGGACATCGAACTGACGACCTCAGACGGGCTCACGCTCGTCGGCGAGCTCGCCCTTCCCGCGGATCGTGAGCCGACCGCGACGCTCGTGACGCTCCACCCGCTGCCCACGCACGGCGGCTTCATGGATTCCCACATCATCCGGAAGGCCGCAGCACGACTCCCGGCGCTGGCCTCGCTCGCGGTGCTCCGCTTCAACACCCGCGGCACGACATCGCCGCGCGGCACGAGCGACGGTGCGTTCGGCGAGGGCGTCGACGAGCGTGCCGACGTGGCCGCGGCTATGGCGTTCGTCGCCGAGCGGCAGCTGCCGGATCCGTGGTTCGTCGGCTGGTCCTTCGGTACCGAGCTGGCGCTCAAGTATGGCCGCGAGCACCCGGTCCGCGGGGCGATCCTCCTCTCGCCCCCGCTGCACCGCACGAGCGAAGAGGAACTGGCCGCGTGGGCGGGCGACGCGCGCGAGCTCATCGCGCTCATTCCCGAACACGACGACTATCTCCAGCCAGCCGAGGCCGAGGAGAGGTTCGGCGTCGTTCCCGATGCGCGACTCATCGCGGTCGAGGAGGGAAAGCACCTCTGGGTCGGTGAGAAGCAGACCACGCGGGTGCTGAACGAGATCGTCCGGATCGTCGCGCCGGATCGCGTCCCGCTGCCGACGGAGTGGCCTGACGCCTGATCAGCGCTCGTTCATTCGCGGGATCAGCACCTGGCGGTAGATGATCAGCACACTCGCGGCGACGGGGATCGCGATGAGCGCGCCGAGAAGGCCGAGCAGCGCGCCGCCAGACAGTGCGGCGACGACGACGACGCCACCGGGGACGGACACGGCGCGGCTCATGACGCGCGGCGAGAGCACGTAGGCCTCGATCTGCATGTACACGAGGTAGTAGATGGCCGCGATCAGGGCCGTCGTCGTGTCGCCGACCCCCGGGATGAGGCAGACGAGCACGATGATCGTCGATCCCGTGATCGTGCCGACGAGCGGGATCATCGAGCCGAGGAAGGCGATCACGGCGAGCACCATCGCGAACGGCGCGTCGATGATCGACAGGAACACGGCGCTCAGGGTGCCGTTGATGACCGCGAGCGTGATCTGCCCCATGACGTAATAGCCGACGGAATTCGTGATCTGCTCGGCGATGTGGGCGAAGTTGTTGCGCCGTGAGGCGGGGACCAGCTGGTAGATCGCGCTCTTGAGCGTCGGCGTCGACGCCGTGAGGTAGATGGTGAGGATGAGGATGATGAACGCGCCGAAGAGGCCGTTCGCGACGCCGACCGTGACGTTCACAAGGCTCTCACTGATGGAGAAGATGTTGTCCGTCAGCCAGTCGTTGACGGCGTCAACGAGCACCGGCACGTCGAGGTTCGGGAACGTCGCGGCCGCCCATTCCTCCAGGTCGATCTGCCAGCCGGACCGGTTGAGTTGCAGCGTGATGCGCCGGACGAGCTGGGACACCTGATCGATGAGCACCGGAATGACGATGAGCAGGATCCCGGTGAACAGTGCGAGCACGCCGACGATCGCCAGGAGCACGGCTGCCCAGCGCGGCAGCTTCCGTCGCTCGAGCCAGGTGACGACGGGGTCGATGCCGAGCGAGATGAACAGCGCTGTGCCGACGTACAGCAACACGGTCGAGAGGCTCTGCATGCTCTGGAGGAGCACATAGGCCAGTCCGACGCCGAGCGTCGCGATGAAACCCAGTCGAAACGGGTTATGGATCTTCATAGCGCTCCTGCTGCGTGGCGGGTCGTCAGTGGCGAGCGTACCGGGCCGGGCAGGCGGGACGCGCGCAGCGCGCCCGCCGTGGGTGAGTTCCGAGCGTACGCGTGTACGAGTTTGTTTAGACTCCCAGGCGCCGTCGTTACTCTGAAACATTGGTGACGCCTGTGGCATCCGTCGCAGGCGGGGCGAACGAGGAGAAGTGATTCGTGCGATTTGTCTGGGCGGTCGTCGCCTTCCTCGCGGCGGCGGCGCTCGTCGGAGCCGGCGTGATGCAGCTGAACTCGCTGCGAGCGGCCGAGACGACGACGAGC
>JAJYSF010000123.1 GCA_021793715.1 Actinomycetes bacterium | reverse complement strand
GGGGGCGTCGGACACGGCGGAATGCTCCTCCTGTCGGGTTCTCTCATCGGTGAGGTGGCGCCAGTCTATCCGTCTGATCTATCGAGCAGAAGAGGAGCATCAGAGGCGTCGATCACCGTCGGGTGAATTCATTATAGTCAGCATCAGGCACACTTATGTCGTAAAGCTACCTAAGGGTGGTAGGGTGGCATCGACATCGGGGCCCCGAGGGCCCGTCCTCACCGCCGACGAGGTCCGTGAGGCACACCTGGTCGAGTCGACAGCCCGGTCGTTTCGGGCCACATCCTATGAACCTCTCACCCCTCCGTACGCGCCTCGTCGTCGGCGCGCTCTTCGTCGTCGCGCTCCTCGGCGCGCTCGATCACACCGTCGTGGCGACATCGCTCGCGACGATCGCGGGCGACCTCGGCGCGCTCGCGCACATGAGCTGGATCATCGTCGCCTACACTCTCGCCAGCACGGTGCTCCTCCCCGTCATGGGGCGCCTCGGCGACGCGATCGGACCGCGCACCGTCTTCCTCGCGTCGATCACGCTCTTCCTCGCCGCGTCCCTCGCGTGCGGGTTCGCCTGGAACATGACGAGCCTCGTCGTCGCGCGCGTCGTGCAGGGCATCGGCGCCGCCGGGATCCAGCTCATGTCGCAGACCCTCGTCGCGTACATCGCCGAACCGCGCCGTCGTGCGCAATACATGAGCGTCATCGGCGCCGCATTCCCCGTGGCCATCGTGGCCGGCCCGCTCATCGGAGGCGTCATCACCGACACCTGGGGCTGGCCGTGGGTGTTCTGGATCAACCTCCCGGTCGGCGGCATCGCGCTCGTGTTCGCGGCCTCCGCCCTGCCCCGTGTGGCGCGAGCCGAACGACGCCCCCGCATCGACGTCCCCGGCGCCATCGCCTTCGCGATCGGAATGACCGCGCTCGTGCTCGGTGTGACGTGGTTCGGCGAGGGCGCGGGAGCACCGGCGGTCGCGGCGATCGTGCTCGCCGCAGTCGCCTTCGCGGCCTTCGTCGCGATCGAGCGCCGCGCCACGCACCCGCTCGTCGCCCTCGAGATCTTCCGCGACCGGCGTATGGCCGCCGCGACCGCGCTGTCCGCGATCATCGGCGTCGGGCTGTTCGCGATCGTCGCCTACGTCCCGACGTTCATCCAGATGGCGTACGGAGTCACGGCGACCGTCTCGGGCTTCGTGCCCATCGCGACCGTGTTCGGCATGCTCGTCGCGAGCCTCGGCACCGGATGGCTTGTCGGGCGCACGGGCCACTACCGTCGCTACGCGATTGCGGGCCCCCTCATCTCCGCCGCCGGTCTTGCGACGATGGCGTTCCTCCCCACGGGCCTGCCGCTCGGTGTGCCCATGGCCGCGATGGCGGTCGTCGGGATCGGCACGGGCGCCTTCATGAGCCTCGTCGTCGCCGTCGCCCAGAGCTCGGTGCCGCGGGAGAGCACGGGCGCCGCGACCGCGGCCGTCAATCTCGTGCGCCAGATCGGATCCACCGTCGCCACCGCGATCGTCGGCGGGATCATCGGATCCGGCGTCGCCGCGCTCCTCGGAGCCGACATCGCGTCCCTCACCCCGAGCGAGATCCGCGCCGCGTCCGACGGCGTGCAGGCGGCCGTCGTCGACGCGTACGCGACCGTCGTGAGCCCCGTGTTCGGGGCGCTCGCCGCGGTCTATGTGATCGGCTTCCTCATCGCCCTCCTGCTTCCCGCCGGCCGCATCGACGATGCACACCCCGCCCCCACACCGTCCCACGAGACCAGCTCCTGAGGAGACCCCTATGACCATTTCGCCCACCGTCGCCATCGTCGGCAGCGGACCCGTCGGATCCGCATACGCCCGCGTCATCCTCGAGAGCCATCCGACGGCTCGCGTCGTGATGTTCGAGGCGGGGCCGCAGCTTACGGAGAAGCCGGGCGAAAGTGTCCGCAACATCGCGGATCCCGCCGAGAAGGCGCGCGCCCGCGAGGTCTCCCAGGGGCCCCAGTCGGGCGAGCACCGCGAGACGCTCGGGATCCCCGAGGGCACCGTCGTCGAGGGCATGTTCACGGCACGCGAGGGAACGCACCTGCTCGACTTCGGGGGCAGCGGATCCGCGCACGCCCCGCAGTTTCCCGCCGCGGCGGCGTCGACGAACGTCGGCGGCATGGGCGCGCACTGGACGTGCGCGACGCCGCGGCCGACCGGATCCGAGCGCGTCGACTTCATCGACGACGCCGAGTGGAGTCGGCTGATCGACGACGCCGAGCGGCTCCTCCACGTGCAGAGCGCCGCCTTCGCGGATTCGGCCGTCGGCGCCGCGATCCGGTCTCTGCTCGCCGAGGAGTTCGCCAGCGAGCTCCCCGAGGGGTTCGGGCCGAGCACGCTGCCGGTCGCGGGGGATCCGCAGCCCGACGGCACGGTGCGGTGGGCGGGGGCCGACGTCGTCCTCGGCCCGCTCGTGGAGGCGTCGTCGCCGATCTCCGAGCGCTTCACCCTGCGCGACCTCTCCCTCGTGCGGAGCATCGCACACGAGGGGTCCCGCGCGACCGGCGTCGTCGTCGAGGATCTGCGCACGCGGGAGACCGAGACCCTGCACGCTGACCTCGTCGTCGTCGCGGCCGACGCCTTCCGCACGCCGCAGCTGCTCTGGGCGTCCGGCGTCCGCCCAGCGGCCCTCGGGCGCTACCTGACGGAGCACCCCGTCGTCATCTCGACCGTCGCGCTCGACGCCGAGCGGATGCGCCGCTTCTCGACCGATGACGACCTCGCGGGTGAGCTCGCGCGCCGCGCCGCGAACCCGGTCGACCCGGTGGCGGCTGTGAATCGGATCCCGTTCTCCGAGCCCGACCATCCGTTCTCCCTCCAGGTGATGTATGCGGAACAGCCGCCGTTCCCGCTGTCCGCCGACCATCCGCGTGCAGGAAACGCCTGGGGGTACGTCAATATGGGGTACGGCATGCGCAAGCGTCCGCGGGTCGAGGACGGGATCGTCTTCTCCGATTCCGAGCTCGATTATCGCGGCATGCCGAACTTCACGATCGAGTACGCGCTCACGCCCGAGGAAGAGGCGGAGATCGCCGACGGCACGGCCCACCTACGCCGCGCGGGCGAGGCGCTCGGCGAGTTCATCGCGGATCCGCGCCTCATGCCGGCGGGGTCGAGTCTGCACTACCAGGGCACGACACGACTGGGCTCGACCGACGACGGCACGAGCGTCGCGGATCCGCATTCGCGCGTGTGGGGGTTCGACAACCTCTACGTCGGCGGGAACGGGACGATCCCCACCGCGACGACGATGAACCCGACGCTCATGTCGGTCGCGATCGCGGTGCGCGGTGCGCGCGATGCGGCGGCGCGGCTGCCGGGCGACCGCGCGTCGGATCCGTCGCGGCCCGACGAGGAAGCCGCCACCGGGGTATAAATCGCGTCGATTCGCCGGATACACAGATTCGGGTTCCCTGATGTGCCCGAATCGTCGAGAGTGGAACCATAGCAACCCGATGAAAGGGATCGAAGATGATCAAGCTGTTGTCGCATCTGTCGTTCGTGGCGATCACGACGCCTGACGTTGACGCGTCCGTGAAGTTCTACGAGGAGCAGGTCGGCCTGCAGGTCACGGACCGCATCGACGGCGCCGTCTACCTGCGCTGCTGGGGTGACTACTACCGCTACAGCGTCGTCGTCATGCCGGGTGACGAGCCCGCGCTCCACACGGCCGGCTGGCGCACGTCGAGCCCGGAGGCGCTCGAAGAGGCCGTCAAGCGACTCGAGGCCGAGGGCGTCGAGGGCGAGTGGTCGGACGAGCACGCCATCGGACGCGCGTACCGCTTCATCGGCCCGCAGGGCCACCCGATGACGCTCCACTGGGACGTCGAGCACTACCAGAGCGGATCCGACATCGCGTCGATCTACCCCGACCGTCCGCAGCGTCGCTCGTCGCACGCCGGCGCTCCGCGTCAGCTCGACCACGTCACGATCGCGGCGAAGGACGTCGACGAGTTCGCGGCCTGGTACGAGCGCGTCCTGGGCTTCCGCATCATGGCGCGCACCATCCTCGACGAGGCGCCCATCTCGGTGTTCAGCGTGCTGACCACGAACGAGAAGTCGCACGACCTCGGCGTCGTGCTCGACGGATCCACGCGCGCCGGTCGCGTGAACCACTTCGCGTTCTGGGTCGACACGCGCGAGGAGCTGCTCATCGCCGCGGACGTGCTCATGGAGAACGGCACGGCGATCGAATACGGTCCCTCGATCCACGGCATCGGCGAGCAGAACTTCCTCTATTACCGCGAGCCGTCGAGCCTGCGCATCGAGCTCAACACGGGCGGCTACCGCAACTACGTGCCGGACTGGCAGCCGAACACCTGGAAGCCGTCGCTCGGATCCAACAACTTCTATCGCAACGGCACCATGCCGATGTCGATGACGGAGTCGTTCCCGCCCGCCGACGGCCCGAGCGCGACCGAGGAGGGTGTGCCCGACGAGATCAAGGACGCCCTGCTCAACCCCTACGCGAAGGAAGGCCAGGGCTGAGTCGTCGCCGCCGCGATCGTGCTGTCACGGTCGCGGCGGCGTCGCCCGTTTCGCCACAGTGAGAATGATGAGGACACGACGATGACGTCACACCCGCCGCTCGACAACCGCTACGCCCTTGCGCGCTACCGCGACGGCGACTCGACCCGCCTCGCTCTCGTGGCGGGCGATCGGATCCGCCCGCTCACCGCCGACGACCTCGGCGCGGAAGACCTCAACGCCTTCCTCGCTACGGGGGACTGGGACAGGATCGCCGCGCTCGCGGACTCAGACGGCCCGTGGCGTCCCCTCGACGAGG
>JAJYSF010000122.1 GCA_021793715.1 Actinomycetes bacterium | reverse complement strand
CATCGAGATCACGCGCGCCGAGCGACGGGTCGTCCTCTGCGCCTTCAGCGGAGCGGAACATCGCGCCGTCGCCGCCCGCGATCGACGCGGTGAACCATTCGGTCCCGACACCGTATGTCGGCAGAAGCTCGACCGCGTCCAGCACACCGAGCCGGCCGGAGGTTCCCGCGCCGACGTATCGGACGCGGCCACCTGCGCGGATCGAGTCCGCCGCAATCTCGACGAGACGTGCGATGGCATCCGCGGCGTCGCGAACAGCGCTAGTGACACGTGCTTCCTCATCCAGGATCCGCGACACCATCTCCGCCGCCCCGAGCCGATCGATGTCGGCGGTGCGTGGGTTGCGTTCCTCGGTGGGGGAGCGGAACGCCGTCATACTTGTGCGTTCCCCTGGTGTCGACGTCATCGCGGATGCTCGCTTCGTTTGGTGGAGGTGTTCGCACTGAAACTAACATTCTTTGAATGGGCGCGCAAAGAAACATTCATACATCATTGGGCGCAGATAGCTGAGCCTCCCAGGAATGAGCTCACCTTGGGAGTCGATGAGCATTCACGGAATCGTATGTACGACGCAACGCCTGCGTCGTACGCTCCATGTCGTGTTGCGCGGTGGAGATGAAGATGACGTCGACGACGGCGTGCTGTGCGCTGCGACTCGCCATGGCGCCGGACCGGAACGTGCTTTCGCGTGCCCGGGTCACGACCGTGATGTCAGCCAGTTCGGCGAGCGATGACTCAGCGGCATTCGTTACGGCCACCGTCGTCGCGCCCGCGGCCGCCGCGGCCGATAAGACACCGATCGTGTCACTCGTTCGACCGGAGTGCGAGAACGCCACAAGCACATCACCGGGCTCGAGATTCGCACTGGAGGGGAGTGCGAAGTGCACGTCCGAGTTGTAGCCAGAGGGATAGCCGATGCGACGCAGCTTCTCATTGAGATCGGCCGCGATCAGGCCGCTTGCCCCGAACCCGGTGATCTCGATCCTGCGCGCCCCCACCAGCGCCTCGACCACCCCTTCCACAGCGGCGCGGTCGAGTTCGCCTAGGGTCTGTTCGACGGCCAGGACCTCATGGAAGCGCACCTTGGCGATGATCTCCTCGATGCCGTCGGCCGGCGCAATCTCGGTGTCATCAAGCTCAAAGCGCACGAGTTCGGCCTGAGACCGGCTCACCGTCGCAGCGATCGCGACACGGAAGTCACGGTAACTGCCGAAACCGACGCTCTGACAGAATCGCGCCACTGTGGCTGTCGACGTTCCGGCGATGCGCGCAAGCTCGGCGACAGTCGATGACAGGACAACCTGAGGATCATCGAGAACGCGCGTGGCGACGTCTCCTTCACGCGCCGTGAGGCGGGGAAGAGCGGCGCGGACGATCTTCAGAGCATCGTTCTCCACGTTGAGATCTCCTTCCGGCGGCCATCGTGAGCGCCGGCCGCGACGTGGATGTCAGATTATCCGGTACGCACCGGCTGTCCGGTCAGCGTGTCGCCTCTTCCAACAGCTCGAGCACGTGACGGTACTGCTCGCCGGTCGCCCGCGTCATGCCGAGCTCGCACGTGCGATTGCAGGAAGCGTGGGCGTCTCCGTCAAGCTTCTTGACTTCTCGAGCCTCGGCCGCTGTGGCGGACGCCGTCAGCTCTGGGTGCAACATCCCGCGGTCGCCCGCGAAACCGCAGCACCCCCAAACATCGGGCACGACCGTCTCGCGCGCTACGGCGTCGCCGAGCGCCTGCAGCGCGGGGTTTAGCCCCATCTGGTCCGACGAGCATGTGGGATGCAATATCAGACGATCAGCCACGGCGACGGGAGACAGCCTCGGAAGGAGTACACGGTGCGCGAACGCCACGGCGTCTTCGACGTGCACCTCGACGCCGGTGGCTGCGAACATCTTGATGAATCCTTCCGAGCAACTCGACGCGTCGGAGACAATCGTCAAGGTGCCGCCACGACTCGCTTTGCGAGCGATGGCCGCGACGCGGTCGGCCATTGTGGCGTACCCGCGTGTCATGCCCTTTGATGTCCAGGGCGTGCTGCAGCAGACCGCATCGATACCATCCGGGACGACGAGCTGCACGCCGGCACGCTCCGCCAAGCGGGGCATCGCTTCGCTCACGCCGATGCCGGACCCAGCGGGACCGAACATTGTGTTGACGCACGCCGGCATGTAGACGGCTGCCGGCTCTTCGCCAGACCGTCCGATGCTACCGCTGAGCCGCTTACGCGCGCGACCCCCGCCGGGGAGGTCGCGCGCGTACTGCGGCACGTTGTCGTTTCCGAGCACGCGTCGCGCGATGTTCGTCGCCCCAGCCACGACGGACGTTGGCGCCGCCTTCGCTGCGGTAAGCGCGAATGACGCCGCCCGCGTGCCGACTCCCCATCCGCGCGCTGCGGCATCCCAACCAACGTTCACAATGGCGCCCTGTCCCTCGCGGCGCAGCCGCTTGACGAGCGAACCGGTGTCGATGAGAACCGGGCACGCTGTCTGACACATCCCGTCCGCGGCGCAGGTGTCGAGGCCCGAATACTCATAGTCACGTTCGAGTTCGCGCACGAGCTCGTGGTCGCCCTGTGCCTCGGCGCGCGCGATCGCGCGTCTGACCACAATGCGCTGGCGCGGCGTGAGCGTGAGGTCCTTGCTGGGACAAACTGGTTCGCAATAACCGCACTCGACGCAGCGGTCGGCCTCTTCTTCGATTGGCTCGGACACTTTGATATCGCGCAGATGCGCCCCGGAATCGTCGTCGATGATGACGCCGGGATTCAGAATGCCTGCGGGATCGACGAGGCGCTTGAGCTCGACCATCACGTCGTAGAGTTCGTCTCCGTACTGACGCCGAACATACGGCGCCATCGCACGTCCGGTCCCGTGCTCAGCCTTCAGATTCCCACCCGCGCCCAAGATGAGATCCGCCATGTCGTCGGTGAACGCCGCGAGCCGACCGAGCTGTTCATCAGTCTCGAAACGGTCGGTCAGCATGAAGTGAATGTTGCCGTCCTTCGCATGCCCGAAGATCACGCTGTCGCGATATGCGTAGCGATCGAACAGCTCCTGCAGCGATGCGCACGTATCGGCCAGTTTCGGAACCGGGACGACCACGTCCTCGAGAAGCGCGGTGGTGCCGCGCGGACGCGCACCAGCCACGGACGCGTACAGACCCTTCCTCAATTTCCACGCGTCGCGACGCGCGACCGGATCCGCTGACGGTGCGACCGGAGTGAGCAGGTTCTCGGCGGCCAACACCCGTGAACCGACCTCGACGTATCCGCCGAGCTCATTCTCGGTGGACGCTTGGTACTCGAACAGCAGAGCGGCCTCGGCCGAGGGCGTGAACCCGCGGATCGCGCTCGGGGCATCGGGCAACGATTGGCCGACGCGCAGGCTTGTCGCGTCCATGAGCTCCAGTGCGGCGGCACCCGTCCCGACGAGTGCCGGCAGCGCACGCGTCGCAGCGTCGAGGTCCGGGAAAAGAGCGAGGCCTGCGGCCGCATGGTTCCGTATCAGCACCGTGCGGAAGGTCGCTTCAGCGACGAACGCGAGCGTGCCCTCGCTACCGATGATGAGGTGCGCCAGGAGATCAGCGGGAGACGAATAGTCGAGGAATGCGTTGACGCCGTAGCCCATCGTATTCTTCATCGCGAACGCACGGCGGATCCGTTCGACGGAATCGGAGTTCTCGGTAACGCGGCGGCGCAGCCGCTCCAGACGCTCGACGAGAACGGGCTCTGCGTTGTGAAGGGCGCGATCCGCATCGGGGTCTGCAGTATCGACGACGGTGCCGGATGGGAGGACGAACACCATAGATTCGAGCGTCTCGTAGGTGTTCTCAACAATGCCGCACGCCATCCCGCTCGAGTTGTTGTTGACGACACCGCCGATCGTGCATGCTGCTTCGCTTGCCGGGTCGGGGCCAAGCCGGTAGCCGCGGCGGGCGAGCATCGCGTTCACCTGCCGCACTGTCACGCCCGGCTGCACGCGCACGCGTGCTCCCTCATCGAGCACCGTGACACGTCGGAATCCGCGGCGGACGTCGACCAGCAGATCGTCGCTTGATGCCTGTCCCGACAGGCTCGTGCCCCCGGAACGGAACGTGATCGTGCGCTTCGCCGCGGCGGCAGACCGCATGAGCCGTGCCACCTCCGCGGCATCCTCAGCGACGGCGACGCCACGCGGAGTGAGGAGGTAGTGAGAAGCATCGCCAGCGTGGGCGACGCGGTCGATCGCACGTGTGGAGATGGCAGGATCGTCGAGCAGCGTGCTCGCTGCGACCGGTTCGGGCATGGTCCTCCTCAACTGGTTGAAAAGCTATCGCGTCCGACGCTGTGGCGCGAACCGTGGCCAGTTGCGCGCCCGCCGATGGCAGAGTGGAGACATGAAGCGCATCGCATCCGTCATCGGCCTGGATCCGGCCAACCGCGAAGAATATGAGGCCTACCACGCCGCGGTGTGGCCCGAGGTGCTACAGACCATCACCGACTGCAATATCCGCAACTACTCGATCTTCCGGTACGGCGACCTGCTCTTCTCGTACTACGAGTACGTCGGCGACGATTACGAGGGGGACATGGCGAAGATGGCGGCTGATCCCGCGACGCAGAAGTGGTGGGCGATCCAGAAGCCGCTGCAGACGCGGCTGCCGGATACGCCCGAGGCCGAGCAGTGGTTCCCGATCCCCGAGGTCTTCCACCACGACTGACCGCGTGCCGGGACGGCGCATGCGCCCTCAGAGCGTGATGGAGCTCCATGACCGCGGCGCGAGCGCGACACGGCGCCCGTCGAGGTCGACCGCACGTTCCGCCGCATCGATGTTCGCGAGAAGAAG
>JAJYSF010000121.1 GCA_021793715.1 Actinomycetes bacterium | reverse complement strand
GTGTTCTTGCTCTCGCCAGCGTCGAACGCGGCCTGTCCGAACGTCGCTGACTGCTGATCTCCGAGGATCCCCGCGATCGGGGTTTCGCGCAGGAGCGAGGAATCCTTCGCGTGCCCGTAGATCTCGGACGACGAACGGATCTCGGGCATCATCGCGCGCGGCACCTCGAAGGCCTCTAGGATGTCGTCGCGCCACGTCAGTGTGTCGAGATCCATGAACATCGTGCGCGAGGCGTTGGTGACGTCGGTGGCGTGTATGCCACCGTCCGGCCCGCCCGTGAGGTTCCACAGCACCCACGTGTCGGTCGTGCCGAAAAGCAGCTCGCCGGCCTCGGCGCGCTCCCGTGCGCCGTCGACGTTCTCGAGGATCCATGCGATCTTCGTGCCCGCGAAATAGGTCGCGAGCGGCAGCCCGACGACGTCGCGGAACCGGTCGGTGCCGCCGTCGGCGGCGAGGCGATCGACGATGTCCTGCGTGCGCGTATCCTGCCACACGATCGCGTTCGCGACGGGCGTGCCGGTCGCGCGATCCCAGACGACGGTCGTCTCACGCTGATTGGTGATGCCGATGCCCGCGATGTGGTGGCGCGTGAGCCCGGCGCGGCTCAGCGCGAGGCCGATCACCTCCTGCACGTTGCGCCAGATCTCGCTCGCGTCGTGCTCGACCCAGCCCGCGCGGGGCAGGATCTGCTCGTGCTCCTTCTGGCCGCTTGCGACGACGCGACCGTCGCGATCGAAGATGATCGCCCGCGACGAGGTCGTGCCCTGGTCGATGGCGAGGACGTGATCGGGCATGCGGTTCTCCTTCGAACGCGGTGTCAGGCGGTGGCGCGCGTAGCGAGGTCGATGCCGTTGCGGTCTCGCAGCTCGGCGACGGTCTCGTCGACCTCGTGGCGGCGACGCGCGTCGTCCCAACCGAGCAGGGGAGCCAGTGCGTCGGCGATCTGCTCGAGAAGCTCGTGCGTGACGTCTCCGGTGAAGGCGAGATCGGTGCGTCGCTTCACGACGTCGGTGAGCCGGGTCACGTGTTCCTCGTCGACCATCCACGCGAGTTCGCGCGTGGACAGCCGGTCACCAGCGAGCGGCACGTCGTCGTCATCCTCGAGCACGCGCCAGACCTCGGCGGCGCGCGTACCGTAGCGCGACAGCAGGATGGACCCGCGCGACCCGGCGCCGGGCAGATGGGATCGCAGCCACACGTCGCGCGCACGGTCTGATGACGGGTAGTCGCGTCCGCCGCTGATCGCACGGCCGAGCGTCGTCTCGACGCGTGGCACCCGGAGCAGGCGCAGCGTCACGTCGGACAGCGTCTGGCCGAGGGAACGGAACGTCGTCCACTTGCCGCCGACGAGGGTCACGAGCGTCGTGCCGCCGTGGTCGGCGACCTCGATCCGGTAGTCGCGCGAAATCTGCCCCGGATTCGCCGCGTCGCTCGCCGGCAGCGGCCGGATCCCGCTGAAACGGTAGACGATCTCGTCGCGGCTGACGGCGATGTCGGGGAAGACCTCGCCGATGAGATCGAAGAAGTAGTCGACCTCCTCCTCGGTGCAGCGCACCGGCTCCGACGGGTCGGCATCGATATCGGTCGTCCCGACCATCGCACGCCCCTTGAGCGGGTAGATCAGCACGATCCTCCCGTCGGCGTTCTCGAAGAAGATCTCACGACCGCCCGTCGCGGCCACGAGCTCGGTGTTGTCGAGCACGATGTGCGAGCCCTTCGTTCCCCCCATGAAGCGCGTGGGCGAACCGAGTGCGCTGTTGGTCAGATCGGCCCACGGACCGGTCGCGTTGACGATCACGTCGCAGGTGACGCGGAAGGTCTCTTCGCTGTCTCGGTCGGTCAGGACGACCGAGCCGCCATCGAAGCCGGTCGCCTCGACATAGTTGACGGCGTGAGCGCTGCGGCTTGCGGCGAGTCCATCAGCCAGGACATCGAGGGCAAGCCGCTCGGGATCGAGCATCGACGCATCAAAGTACGTGGCGGTCCACGTGACGTCGGGTGCGAGTGCCGGAAGCTCGGCATGCGAGGCGCGCCGGCCGCGGAAGCGGTGCCAGGGAGTTCGGCGGCCGCTGGTCGCGAACAGATCGTAGATGATGAGGCCGAGCTTGATGAGCACGGCGCCGCGCTCGGTCGGGCGCCCTGCCCGCCCCGTCAGGAGGCGCAACGGCGCCTGAACCAGGCCCGACCAGAACCGGCGAATGGGGATCGTGGTGCGTAACGGCCGGACGCGATGAGGGGCGGTCTTCAGCAGGTCGTTGCGTTCCCGCACCGACTCGCGCACGAGGCGGAACTCGCCGTTCTCGAGGTAGCGAATACCGCCGTGGATCATGTGGCTCGACGCCGCCGACGCGCCCGACGCGAAATCGTCGCGCTCGACCAGCAGCACGTCGACGCCCTGCAGCGCGAGGTCACGGAACGCGGCAATGCCGTTGATGCCCCCGCCGATGATGACGACGTCGGCGCGGCCGCGATCTCGTGCAGCTTCGACGGACTTCCGCATACCCCCAGCGTAACGACTGTGAGGTGGCACCGCCCCGTGGTGCGTGCGTCTGCGGACTCCGGTCGCGTCAACGGTCGGGCAGCGCTCGCGACGTACGGGTAGGGCATGCGCCGGGATCGTCACCGGTGGGCGTGAGGGGCGATTCGTTCAGGACCCCTCGGCGCGCCCGATGCGCCAGTAACCCATGAAGGCGACGGCGCGGCGGTCGATTCCGACGTCACGGACGAGGTGACGGCGCAGCGACTTCACCGCGCTCGCCTCACCGGCGATCCACGCATACAGCGGCGCCGACTTCAACGCGGCGCCTCCCTTCGCCGTGCGCGGCACCTCCCAGAGCAGGTCGCGGTCGATGTCGATCTCCTCGACATCGGCGCCGCGACCGTCCGGGCAGAGCAGGCCCGCACGCGCGCGCACGGTCGCCTCGAGATGATCATGACGCCCGCCGTCGGCACGGCCGGCGACAAGGACGTCGAACCCCGGATGCGGCGGCAGATAGGCGGCATCGCGCTCGTCGGGCAGCTCCAGCACGACCGTGCCCACGGCGTCCCGGGGAAGCTGCTCCAGGATCACCGCGATCGCGGGGGCGGCGGTCTCATCTCCCACGAGCAGCACGTGGTCCGTCTGCGCCGGCGGCACGAAATCGATGCCGAGGCTGACGGACTCGTGATGGATGGTCGGCGCATAGACGAGGAGCTCGTCACCCACGGCGGCATCCGCGATCCAGGCGGAAGCGGGGCCGATCACGTCGTGCGCGACCATGTCGATGTCGATCTCGCGGTCCGCGGTCCGTACGGCACGGGTCGTGTAGGTGCGGAACGGAGGACGTGAGGCCCCTGGCATCGCGCGCCATTCCGTATACCAGTCGGGGCCGGTCGGCATCGCGTCGAGGGGTGCCGACTCCGACGGGAAGACGACCTTGATGCGCTGGTCATAGCCCGGATCGCCGTACTCGTCGATGTCTTCGCCCGTCAGCGTGAAGCGACGGAAGCTCGGCGTGAGGTCTTGGATCCGCGTGACACGCGTACGGAAGAACCTCGAGGGCCGGGTGTCGAGGGCGGTGGTCATGCGGTGCCTCCTTCTCGGGCGGGAGCGCCGGTGTGGTGGCGGCTGCGGGGGATCACGAGCGGTGTCGCGGAGACCGGATCGTCGATGACCTCGGCGTCGAGGCCGAAGACGTCGGCGATCAGCTCTGGAGTGACGACGTCGCGCGGCGCGCCGTGCGCGACGAGGTGTCCATCGCACATCGCGAAGAGATGGTGGGCGTAGCGCGCGGCCAGGTTGATGTCGTGGAGCACCATCGCGATGGTCGTACCGCGGTCGCGGTTCAGATCGGCGAGCAGGTCGAGCACATCGATCTGGTGGGCGAGGTCGAGGAAGGTCGTCGGCTCGTCGAGCAGCAGCACGTCCGTGTGCTGCGCGAGCGCCATGGCGATCCAGACGCGCTGCCGCTGTCCTCCGGAGAGTTCGTCGACGGCGCGGTCGGCGAGATCGGCGATGCCGGTGACATCGAGCGCGTCGGCGACGGCGCGGTCATCAGCGGACGACCACGAGCGGAACATTCGCTGGTGCGGGTGTCGTCCTCGACCGACGAGATCGGCGACGACGATGCCCTCGGGGGCGATCGGCTGCTGTGGCAGCAGGCCGAGCGTCTGCGCGAGCTGCTTGGTGGGCATCGTGCCGATCGCGTGTCCGTCCAGGAGCACGGATCCGTCTCGCGGTGCGAGCAGGCGCGACATCGTCCGCAGCAGGGTCGACTTCCCGCACGCATTGGCGCCGACGATCACACTGATGCGGCCGGGCGGGAGCAACAGGTCTACGCCGTCGACGATCGCGCGCCCGCCGTATCCGGCCGACAGGCCGCGTGCTTCGAGGAGATGCGTTTCGGTCACGAGGATCCTCCGAGACGGCTCGTGCGGATGAGGAGATAGAGCAGGTACGGCGCGCCGACGATGCCGGTGATCACGCCCACGGGGAACGCGGTGTCGAACGCGTACTGGCCGACGAGATCCGCCGCGAGCACGATGCAGCCGCCGACGAGCGCTGCCGGGACGATCGCGGGACGGCCTGGTCCGACCAGGCGCGCGGCGATCGGCCCCGAGAGGAACGCGACGAACGCGATCGGTCCGGTCGTGGCGGTGGCGAAGCACGCCAGCGCGACGGCGCCGACGATCAGGAGGATCCGCGAGCGGTCGACCTTCACGCCGAGGGCCGTCGCGGACGCGTCGCCGAGCTCGAGCGCACTGAGATCGCGCGACAGGACCATCACGAGCGGCACGATGACGATCACCGCGATCGCGAGCGGCGCAAGGTCGTCCATGCCGACGCCG
>JAJYSF010000120.1 GCA_021793715.1 Actinomycetes bacterium | reverse complement strand
ACGATCGTCGTTGTCACGGACTCTCCTTGGCTCATTGCGGACGATGCGTCCACAGTAGGCACTGTAGATGGACGAAGCGCTTACGGAAAGGTGAACTTCTGGTGTCGGGGTGCGCCGGGGTGGGCCGAAACCGCGGAGATGAGACGTTCGCGCGGATCGCATCCCGCGATCGGATCCGCAGTTGTGGCTTATCTCCGCGGTTCGGGTGGGCTCGCGTCCAGGGCGTTCAGGGCCCTGCGCAGTGCTTCCCGCATCTCCGAGCGAGCGGGTTCAGGCAGGTCGGTCGTGTACTCGACGCCGGCGGGAATCCACGTCAGCGCGTACAGGGCCTCGCGCCAGTCGGATCCGCCGATCGGCCATCGCGTGTGCGTGGACCCTTCGCTCGTCGCCCCCTGCGCCCACACGCCGAACTGCTCGTTCATCTGAGCGAACGGCAGGTCCATCACGACGTCGGCCTCGACTTGCTGCGGAGACCACACCGACGCGATGAGGATCCGCTCCGCCACTTCGTCGTCGGAGATGTCTCGCGGCGTGAAGCTCACCCGCGTGTGGTCGATCGTCCCGACCCGGTCGACGCGGAAGGTGCGCCAGTCGTCGCGGTCCAGATCCCAGCACAGCAGGAACCACCTGTGCCCCGCCGGCGCGAGCGCATGCGGTTCGACGCGCCGGGCGCTCTCCCGTCCCGACCCGTCCGTGTAGCGCAGGCGAACCCGCTCCCGGTCTCGCGCGGCGAGAGCGAGCTCGCCGAGCACCGCCGGCGACACGAAACGGCCTTCGTGCGCTCGCGGGGAGTGGACGGATGACGCGAGCGCGCCTACCCGGCGGCGCAGCGCGGCCGGCAGCACCTGTTCAAGCTTCGCCAGCGCGGTGAGGGTCACTTCCGGGCCGCCGACGGGCTGCGCCGCGGCGATCCGCAGGCCGATGGCCATCGCGACGGCTTCATCGTCGGTGAGCAGCAGCGGTGGCAGGGCGGTGCCGGCCTCGAGGCGGTATCCGCCGGCGGACCCCGGGATCGATTCGACCCGGTAGCCGAGGTCTCGCAGGCGTTCGACATCACGCCGCACGGTGCGCTCCGTGACACCGAGTCTCGCGGCCAGGTCGGAGCCGCGCCAGTGGCGGTGCGTCTGCAGCAGGTTGAGCAGAGCGAGTGCGCGCGACGTCGTCCCGGTCATGTGAATCAGATTGCCACGGAACGAGGTCAGGTTCTGTCCGCATAGTTGTCTACGCTCCTGGCATGACCGACGAACATCACATCGAAGCAGACGGGCTCACCAGGGTATTCACGGTGAAGAGGGCCAGAGTCAAGGCGGTCGCCGACCTGACTTTCACGGTGGGCGCTGGAGAACTGGTGGCCTTCCTCGGGCCGAACGGCGCGGGAAAATCGACCAGCCTGCGGATGCTCACCACGTTGCTGCCGCCGACCGCGGGCACGGCGCGCGTGGTCGGACGCGACATACGCCGCGAGCCCGCCGCTGTGCGAGCCCGCATCGGGTATGTCGGGCAGCACACGAGCGGAGCGTTCTCTCAGCGCGTGCGTGACGAACTGCTGAGTCAGGGCGCGTTCTACGGCATGGGAAAGCGCGACCGCGTTCGCCGTGCCGACGAGCTGATCGAGTCGCTCGACCTCGGTGGGTTCGCCGGGCGCACCGTGCAGGATCTCAGCGGTGGCCAGAAGCGGCGTCTCGACATCGCTCTCGGCCTGATGCACGCGCCGCCGCTCATCTTCCTCGACGAGCCGTCCACGGGCCTCGACCCACAGAGCCGCGCGAATCTGTGGGAACACATCGTGGAGCTCCGACGACGGTACGGCACGACCGTCTTCCTCACCACGCACTACCTCGACGAGGCCGATCGGTACGCCGAGCGCGTGATGGTGATGGACCAGGGCCGCATCATCGCGGACGATGCTCCCGCCGTTCTGAAGGAGACGCTCGCCGGCGGGACCGTCACGCTCGGATTCGCCGACGTTGACAAGGCATCGCGTGCGCGATCTGTCGTGAGTGCGCTCGCCGGATCCGAGGCGCAGCAGGCCGACGCATCGCTCACGCTCGCCGCGCCGCGTGTCGACCGCCTGCTTCCGCGACTCGTGCGCGACGCAGAGGCATTGGGGAGCGCCGTGGTCAGCGCCACTGGCGTGCCGCCGACGCTGGACGACGTGTTCCTCTCCCTCACCGGGCGCACGCTGCGCGAAGCAGACGACCGAGGTGCCGCAGACGGCGCCCCTGACGCGACGGCCGAGGTCGTCGCACCCGATACGACAGGAGTTCGATGATGATGACCGACACCGCGGTGCGCCCCCGCCTCATCCGCGACAGCGGGAACGTTCTGATCCGTGAGATGAAGCCGGTTCTGCGGGATCCGTTCTCATTGATCTTCAGCCTGCTGCAGCCGCTCGTGTTCCTCGGGCTGTTCGCCCCATTGCTCGTCGGCGAGATCGGGGGCTCGACGCCCGAGACGCTGCGGTGGTTCGTGCCCGGCGTTCTGGTGATGCTCGTTCTCTTCGGCACCGGCGCCACAGGATCCAATCTGCAGTACGAGATGTCGACGGGGTCGCACGAGCGCACGCTGGTCGCCCCACTGTCTCGTTCGGCACTGCTGGTCGGTCGCGCGTTGAAGGAGATCGCGCCGATCATCGTCCAAGCGCTGCTGATCGCGCTGATCGCCTGGCCGTTCGGGTTTGCGGCCGACCCGGCGGGTCTCGTCATCGGACTCGTGCTGCTGGCCGTCTTCGGTATCGGGCTGGGCGCGCTCTCCTATTCCCTCGCGCTGGCGTCGAAGGGCCGGGAATGGCTCTTCTGGGGAGTGCAGCAGACGCTCCTCTTTCCGCTCCTCATTCTGTCGGGCATGCTGCTGCCGCTCGACGAGGGGCCGGCATGGATGCGTGTCGTGGCCTCGATCAACCCGGTGCGCTGGGTGGTCGATGCCGAGCGAGCCCTCATCGCCGGTGATCTGCTCGATCCCGTGGTGGCATGGGGAGCTCTCTCGGCCGTGGTCGTCGCGATCGTCGGACTCGCGGTCGGCATCCGTGCGATGCGCCGAAGTACGTAACGCGGGTCGATTCCGCGGTCGCGTGGATCTGCGTTTCGGGCGGGTCGGACGGACCGGTAACCGCGGAAATGAGCTGTCCGCGCGGATCCCACTCCGCGATCGGATCCGCGGTTGTGGCTCATTTCCGCGGTTCGGGAAGCGCCGCCGGGTGCGCGGAAGCCCGGGAGTCAGGCACGCGGGGAGGCGCGGCGTTCCAGCGTGGGCGGGTGGCGTCGTCGAGAGTGCCAGCGAAGGTTGCCGTGTCGGAGACGGGGAAGATCGTGAGGAGTTTCCAGCCGGATCCGTCGTCGATTCCCGAGACGAGTGCACCGGGTCCGTCCTCGGTCGACGTGACGACGGCGCGCTGGGCGGTCGTCTCAGAGATCGGCCAGTCGCGGACGAGCATGTCCGCGGGCGGATCCACGAGGAGCGGCAGGGCGGCCTCGAGAACCCGCTCGAGGGGTGTCTCGTCGTCGCTGTCGCCGAGGCGGAACCACCCGTCGGGGAAGTCGAGCGAGCGGGCGAGAGCGCCATCATTCCAGCGGTCGCTCTTGAAGCCGTACGGCGTGCGCACCGTTGAGAACAGATAGCCGTAGACGTGGATGAGTCCCGCGTTGCCGACCGGGAAGCGGGCGGTGACGTCGGCGGCTTCGTGGATCCGTTCGAACAGTTCGCGATCGACGACCGCCTCGCCGACGTTCTCGTCGATCACGGTTGACCAGGACCACCCCTCGAGCCGACCTGCACGCCGATCCTCCCGCACGCACGCGAGGACGTCGTCGAGCGGCGGCACCACTGGTCGTTCGTGCACGCTCTCGCTACCTCTTCTCTTCCTCAATTTCGAGCCCGATACCGACGGCGAAGAGGGTCGGCGCCCATTCCCCGATGAAAGGCCCCTACCGGTCCGATTGGCTCCGCAAGTCGTTCTTTCCCCGCGAGAATAGCCACATATTGTCAGGCGGACCAGGGCACACCAGATCGGGCACGATCAGTCGAACGAGGTCGTGACCAGGAACATCGCTCCCACGACGAACAGGACGACGACGCCGAGAAGTGCGCCGACGACGGCGGGCCAGACGCGTACCGTCCTGTCGACGTCGTGGCGACTGACCGTGATGAACGCCAACACCAGTGCGCCGACCGCTGGGGCGACCGCCAGCACGTCGCCGACGAACGGTACGAGCAGGAACACGACGCAAACGATGCCGAGAAGCAGTCCGTAGCCGCCGACATCGGCGTGTCTGCGCGGTGCGTTCGGGATGTCGTTCACGGATCAATATTGCACCAGCGACCGAATGCCTCTCCGCGGCCAGCTGCGGATACATGGACAGCGCTCCTCCTGCCGAGTCTCCTGACGGAGGCGGTCGGTCCGGGCCCGAAGTGGAGTCCTATCGGGATCACTTCTTGTCTCGCAGCGCGACAGCTCCGAACGCGAGCGCGGCGGAAGCGAAGGCCAGGACGGCAGCGATGGGCGTTGTTTGGACGACGACCACCGCAGTGACGATTGCGAGGATGCCCGCGAACGTCGTGAGGGCCGTCTTTCGATCGGTGCGGGATTCCGAGGGCCTGGACATGGCCCCAATGGTGTCACGAGTTCAACCGGCGCGCGGCAGTCGACACCGACTTCGCGCGGAATCCTCGATTCTGCGGGCTCCCCACGGGCGGGCAGCTAAAAACCCCTGGTCAGAGGGTAATTTCATCGATAGTTGGTGAACTGCAGGGCGACGTCGAGGTCGTCCTGCTTGCCCTTCAGCAGCGCGATGACCGTCTGCAGGTCGTCGCGGCTCTTCGAGCTGATCCGAATCTCGTCGCCCTGGATCTGGCTCTTC
>JAJYSF010000119.1 GCA_021793715.1 Actinomycetes bacterium | reverse complement strand
TGGATCTCGACACGCTGACGTGGCGCGACGACATCCTGGAGGCCTTCGAGGTGCCGCGCGCGATGATGCCCGAGATCCGTTCGTCGTCCGAGATCTACGGGCACGCGAAGGATTCCTCGCTCCTGCGCGAGACCCCGATCGCGGGGATCCTCGGAGATCAGCAGTCAGCGACGTTCGGACAGGCCGCGTTCGACGCTGGCGAGAGCAAGAACACCTACGGCACGGGCAACTTCCTCATCTTCCAGACCGGCGAGGAGAAGGTGCTCTCGGACGGCGGGCTGCTGACGACGGTCGGCTACAAGCTCGGCGACGACCCCGTGCAGTACGCGCTCGAGGGCTCCATCGCCGTGACCGGATCGCTCATCCAGTGGCTGCGCGACCAGCTCGGCATCATCTCGTCAGCGCCGGAGGTCGAGGAACTCGCAGCGAGCGTCGAGGACAACGGCGGCGTCTACCTGGTGCCCGCCTTCAGCGGGCTATACGCACCGTACTGGCGCGCCGACGCCCGCGGCACGATCGTGGGTCTCACCCGGTTCGCCAACAAGGCCCACATCGCTCGCGCGGCCCTCGAGGCGGTCGCCTTCCAGACGCGCGACGTCCTCGACGCCGTCGGTTCCGACACCGGGCTCGACCTGACCGAGCTGCGGGTCGACGGCGGAATGGTCGCCAACGATGCGCTGATGCAGTTCCAGGCCGACGTGCTCGGTGTGCCGGTCGTTCGCCCCGTCGTCACGGAGACGACCGCGCTCGGTGCCGCCTACGCCGCTGGCCTCGCCGTCGGCGTGTGGGAGAGTCTCGACGAGCTGCGGGGCAATTGGCAAGAGGATCGGCGCTGGGAACCGCAGCTGCCGTCAGGCGAGGTCAACCGCACGCTGCGTCTCTGGCGCAAGGCCGTGACGAAGTCGATGGGCTGGGTCGACGACGACGTCTGAGGCGAAGCGGACGCTCAGGCGCGCTGTCTCGGGTGGGAGAGTCGGCGCCGGAGCTTCGCCACGGTGAGGGTGAAGGTGCCGACGACGAGCGCTCCGATCAGCACGAGCGCGATCACCACGCTGGGCACGATCGCAACGACACCGATCAGCGCCACGGCGAGCAGGAGCATCATCTCGCGCAGCTCACTGCCGAACTGCTGCAGCCGCGCGGGTCGTGCGCGCAGTGTCCCCAACTGCTGCGGCGCGATGCCGAGCCGGGCGCGCGTCGATGCATCGACGAAGATGGTCGGAATATCCGGCCAGACGCCGAGCGTCTCCCTGACACCGGGAAAGCGCGCCCCCCAGATGCCGTTCGACACGCGTTCGCGCTCGGCCTGCACATCCTCCGGCACTTCGAAGGCCTTCACGGCCAACGTCTGGACCTCGCCCATCGCGTCGGGACCACCTTCGAGCACGACGTAGTCGCCGCTCGAGACCCCGAGCAGCTGCAAGGAGAGCCGGCTCATGAGGCAGACATCGCGCTCCGTCGAGGCCGTGTCGGCGAGGGTGACGCGCATGGTGAGCGAGTTCGGCGGACCGAGGATCACGTCCGACCATCGCTGTCGCCTCACCGCGACCGGACGGATGCGCACCTCTTCGCCCGCCTCGACGCCCATGCCCATCCGCAGCACGTGATCGATCTCGATGCCCTCCGCGGGGAGCGGCGCATCATCGCCTCCTCGCAGCACCGTGGCGATCGTGCGCGGGGCTCGATCACCCGCGACATCGAGCAATGCCTCCGACACCAGCTCGACGTGCCTCGGATGTCCGAGCAGCCGATCCAGCTCAGAGCCGAGGCGCACCACCGACCGGCCCCGTCGCTCGAGGAAGTCGTCGGAACGCCCCGAGATCGCGACGACCTCGCCGTCCTCCTCCTTGACGATCCTCGCGTCGATCAGAGTGCCGTACCGGCGCGGCCGCGCCCCCATCTCATCGCGCAAGTCCCAGAGCGGATTCTCTTCACGAACGAGTCCGGCCGCGCGCAGTGCCTCGGTGGACTCCGCGACGCTGGACCGTCGTGTGACGATCTCTTCCGGCTCCGATCCCACCACCGCGGCGACGGCCGGCTCCTCGCCGATTCGTTCGAGCACGGAACGCTGATCCGCGAACCAGCGCTCGGGCGCGACCGCATCGGGCCGCCCCTGGCCGAGGTTACCCATGACCCAGGTGCCTTCCGCGTCAGCCAGACAGCCGTCGCGAGCGACGTAGGCGTAGGCGCCCGTCAGCCGCTCGCCCGTCTCCAGAAGGATCGACGTCTCGATCCAGACGCGTCGATATGCGGAGGCCTCGCTCCGATCGAGCTCGCGAAGCTGCTGATCGTCGAGCAGCTGCAGCGCCATCTCCGTGACGGCGCCCTCCTCCGGAACAACGGTCGCCGGGACGTACCCCAGCGGTGAGACGAACGAACAGAATCCCGCGATCATGCCCTCGACACGCGCGCGGATCGACGGCACGACGAGCGGCACCGCCGTGCCGGAGAACTTGTGTCGCAGCTGCGACGGCGCCGCGTTCGAACCGACTGCGAGGACGGGCACGCGCGGATCCGGGCCGATTCCGTACGACTCCTCGAGCACGGACGACAGGTGTGGGAATGCGGTGCGCGACAGCCCGAGTCGTTCGCGTTCGGTCACGGTGAGTTCCACGCGGCAGTTCGGAAGGCGCTGTGCGTGATCCGAGTGCCACTGGAGCTCCCCGCCGTCGCGATCACGAATCTGCCAGATGGCGTCTTCGGTGATGACCACCGATGCAGCCGGGCGGCGTCCAGGATAGGAGAGCGGATTCGCCCGCGGGGCGCTGGACGCGTCGAAATCAGACGCGGCAGTATCGTGCGGCATGGCGCTCAGCTTACCGAGACGCCTACTTGCCGAAGAGCTTCTGGATTTCGGCCATATCGGTCTCGTTCGGCGCCTCTGGGGCGGCAGCCGCACCGAGGCCGAAGCCGGATCCGCTCGGCTGCGCCGGCGGCTGTCCGCTCGCCTGCGCCGCGCGCTTCGCCGGGTTGCCCGACTGCCCGCCGACGTGTTTGGCCTTCTTGCCCTTCTTGCCGCGCTTCGTCGACGCTCCCGTCTTCTGGCCGGGGATCGTGCCCATCCCGGGGATGCCGGTGGGCTCGCCGCGCGCGACCTTCTTCATCATCTTGGCCGCCTGTTCGAAGCGGTTCACGAGCTGGTTGACCTCGGTGACCGTGACACCGGAGCCGCGCGCGATGCGCGCCCGGCGTGAGCCGTTGAGGATCCGGGTGTTGTGGCGCTCCGCCGGCGTCATACCGCGGATGATCGCTTCCGTGCGGTCGATCTCGCTGTCGTCGAAGCCCTCCAGCTGCTGCTTCATCTGGGAGCCCATGCCCGGGAGCATCCCGAGCATCTTCTTCATGGATCCCATCTTCTTGACCTGCTGCATCTGCTCGAGGAAGTCGTCGAGCGTGAAGGCCTCCTTCGCGAGCTTCTCCGCAACCTTCTGCGCCTCTTCTTGGTCGAAGGCGCGCTGCGCCTGCTCGATGAGGGTGAGCACGTCGCCAAGGTCGAGGATGCGACTCGCCATGCGGTCGGGGTGGAACTCCTCGAGCGCGTCGAGAGTCTCACCGTTCGAGGCGAAGATGATCGGACGGCCGGTGACCGAGGCGACCGACAGCGCGGCACCGCCCTTCGAATCGCCGTCAAGCTTCGAGAGCACGACGCCGGTGAAGTCGACGCCCTCCTGGAACGCGCGTGCGGTGTTGACGGCGTCCTGGCCCGTGAGGGAGTCGATGACGAACAGCACCTCGTCGGGGTCGGTCGCACGGCGGATCTTCGAGGCCTGCTTCATCAGCTCCTCATCGACACCGAGGCGGCCAGCCGTGTCGATGATGACGATGTCGTGCTGCTTCTGACGCGCAAGCTCGACGCCGTTCTTGGCCACCTTGACGGGGTCGCCGACACCGTTGCCGGGCTCGGGCGCGTAGACGGTCGCGCCCGCCTGCTCGCCGACGACCTGCAGCTGGTTCACCGCGTTCGGACGCTGGAGGTCGGCCGCGATCAACAGCGGCGTGTGGCCGTCGCCCTTGAGCTTCTTGGCGAGCTTGCCGGCGAAGGTCGTCTTGCCGGATCCCTGCAGGCCCGCGAGCATGATGATGCTCGGGGGCGTCTTCGCGAACTGCAGCTTCCGTTGCTCGCCGCCCAGGATCCCGACGAGCTCCTCGTTGACGATCTGCACGACCTGCTGCGCGGGGTTGAGCGCGCGGTTGACCTCGTCGCTCAGCGCGCGTTCGCGCACGTCCGCCGTGAACTTCTTCACGACCTCGAGCGCGACGTCGGCCTCGAGCAGGGCGCGCCGGATCTCGCGCACGGTGCCGTCGACATCGGAGGCCGACAGGCGACCCTTCGTGCGGAGGTTCTTGAATGTGTCGACGAGACGGTCGGAGAGCGTGCCGAAAGTAGCCATGGTGGCCTCGATTCTAGTCGAGGGACGACCCGGGGCCGCTCAAGACGGCGAGCGCGCGCTCGAGATGGTCCGCCAGTGGCGCCGTCCCCGCGCCCGCTGCCGCCCACGCGCGGATCGCCGCGAGTGCCGCGGTACCGTACGCGCCGGCCGTGACCTCCGCGGCGAGCGGATCGACCCCCTCGCGACGCAGCCCCCGCGACGCGATGTGGGCGATCCGCCACGCACGCAGGGCCGACTCGCGTTCGAGGTGCGCTTCGATCCGCATCGTCTCGGCGTTCGCGAACGCGAGCGCCAGGGCGTCGGGGGCGAAGTCGTCCGCCAGGCGGCGCAGGGCGGCTGCCGGCGCCTCGCCGTCGGAGACCGCGCTGCCGATCTCCGTGATCCGCTCGTCGAGCCCGCCCCACAGCAGGTCCGCCTTGCCGGCGGCGTAGTTGAAGAAGCTCGATCGCGCCACCCCCGCACGCGCGGCGATCTCGACCACGTTCG
>JAJYSF010000118.1 GCA_021793715.1 Actinomycetes bacterium | reverse complement strand
CTCAAAGATCAGACGCACCCAGCCCTCGACAACCAAGCCGAGCCCTCCGGGGCAACTTCTCAATCCTAACCACACCACAACCAACAGTCAAAACAACACGCCGGTTTGTGGAAGGTGAGGATGTGTCGTCGTCATGGGGTGGGGAGCCTGTCGGCTCAACCTTACCGCTTGGCGGCGACAAGTGATTACATTACGCGTCGGAGGAGGTCGGCGCCAATCCAGTCGATCGCCGGGCGTGTCGCCGCCTGCGCGACCGTGTCCGCGCCCCCGTCGAACAGGCTGCCGAGCAACGCGACAGCTCCGATGAGGATCCCCACGAGCACGACGATGAGCACGATGCCACCGACGAGCAGCCCCCGGCCGAGCCGTCCGGCGCCCGCACGCAGGCGGTCGTTCTGGAGCAGTTTCTGCACTGCTTCACGGCGATCGCCGATCGAGTCGCCCCGCCCCGTGATGTACCTCATGAGGTCGCTGTCGGCACCGTCGGTGTACTCCGCCATCAGCGCCTGTCGGCCCTCCGGAGTGCGCAGGGCGCGTGATGATTCCAACAGACGCGCGGCCTCCGCGTCCTCGATTCCGTATCGCTCCGCGAGGTTGCCCGACATGTGCACGCCGAGCTCGCGCATTGCGGCGACGCGGCCCTCGTCGGTTGCGAGGGCACGCACCGAGGCGTCGACACCGGCGGGGTCGATGTCGAGACCGGCGCGCTCCGCGTACTCCGCCGACATGTGCACGCCGATGTCGTTCAGCGCCTCGCGACGTCCCTCGGGCGTGGAAGCCTGGCGCGCCCACCGTTCCGCAGTCGCCGGTTCGACTGCGGCGGGAAGCGTCTCGCCGATCGCGTTCGCGGCACCTTCGGGGAGCGGCCACGGAGCGTCGGGGAGGGCTGCGGCCTCCGCGTGGGCGCTCGGGAGATCCGCGTTGGCGCGGTGGTCGCTCGCGATCTCCGGCAGCTCGTCGCTCACGACCTGCGGCACGTCGTTGGCACGGTCGCCGCTGACGACCTCCGTCTCGTCGCCGACTCCGTCCGGCGGCGGCGACCCATCCGCCGCGTCGAGTGGGGCGTCGGCCGTGACGGGTCGCTGCCAGGGCATGCGCTCGGCCCATCGGCTGCTGATGCTCATCTGCGCCTCCTCCGACATCGCCTCCGTCAGGCGATGAACACTCCCGCGAGGGCCTTCTTTCCTCGCCGCAGAACCGACACGTTGCCGGGGAGCGACGCCGGCAGCCGCGCATCGTCCGAGCGCACGCGTTCGCCGTCGACGGAGACGCCCCCCTGCGCGATCGCGCGCCGCGCCTCAGAGACGCTCGCGACGAGTTCCGTCGCAACGAGCGCGTCGATCACCGACGTTCCGTCTGCGACCGTCGCGTGGGGAAGTTCCGTCAGAGCGGCCGCGAGAGTGCTCGCATCGAGCGAGGCGAGATCGCCCTTACCGAACAGCGCCTCGGACGCTGCGATCGCCTTCGCGGTCGCCTCTTCGCCGTGCACCGCGGTCACGACCTCGACAGCCAGCCGCTTCTGCGCCGCACGACGGAAGGGCTCATCCGCCACCAGCCGTTCGTACTCGGCGATCTCTTCGCGCGTCAGGAACGTGAACACCTTCAGGCGATCGACGACGTCGGCATCGGCCGTCCCGAGCCAGAACTGGTAGAACGCGTATGGGCTCGTCATCTCCGCGTCGATCCAGATCGCGTTGCCCTCGCTCTTGCCGAACTTGGTGCCGTCGCTGTTCGTGATGAGCGGGGTCCCGAACGCGTGGGCGGAGACGCCCTCGACGCGGTGGATCAGGTCGGTGCCGCTCGTGAGATTGCCCCACTGATCGGACCCGCCCGTCTGCAGCACGCAGCCGTACTGCCGGTACAGCTCGAGGAAGTCGAGCCCCTGCAGGATCTGGTAGCTGAACTCCGTGTAACTGATGCCCGCATCGGAGTTGAGGCGCGCACTCACCGCGTCCTTCTTGATCATCGTGCCGACACGGAAGTGCTTGCCGATCTCCCGCAGAAAATCGATCGCCGACAGCGGTGCCGTCCAGTCGAGGTTGTTGACCATGCGCGCGGCGTTTTCCCCCTCGAAGCTGAGGTACTGCTCGACCTGACCACGCAGCTTGGCGACCCACTCCGCGACGGTCTCGCGCGTGTTAAGCGTGCGTTCCGCCGTCGGACGCGGATCTCCGATGAGGCCGGTGGATCCGCCGACGAGGCCGAGCGGACGGTGACCGGCCAACTGGATCCGGCGCATCGTCAGCAGCTGCACGAGATGACCGAGGTGCAGGCTCGGAGCCGTCGGGTCGAACCCGCAGTAATAGGCGATCGGATCCCCGTCGAGCAGCTCGCGGAGGGCGTCCTCGTCCGTCGAGACGTGGACGAGACCGCGCCAGCGGAGCTCATCCCAGAGTGTGTCGAAGCTGTCGTCAAGCCGCTGTGGCGCGACGGAGATCGCGGGGGTCGTCATAGGAGACGATCCTACTGACGTTCGACGGCCGCGAACGCCCGCTGGGCGCGTTGAATGAGCTCGGCGCGCTGCTCGGCCACTCGATCGGGTGCCGTACCGCCCACTCCGGCGCGCGACGCGACGGATCCCTCGATCGACAGCACGCTGCGCACGCCGGACGTCAGGTGATCACTGACGGACGCCAGCAACGCCTCGTCGGCCTCCTCGAGTCCGATGCCGCGTTCCTCGCACGCGCGGACGAGGGATCCGGAGATCTCGTGCGCGTCGCGGAAGGGGACGCCCTGCTTCACGAGCCACTCCGCGACGTCGGTCGCGAGAGAGAAGCCCTCGGGCGCCTGCGCTGCCATGCGCTCGGTGTGGAACACGAGCGTCTGGATCATCCCGGTGAACGCCGGCAGGACGACCTCGAGCGTGTCGACGGAGTCGAAGATCGGCTCCTTGTCCTCCTGCAGATCACGGTTGTACGCGAGCGGGAGCGCCTTGAGTGTCGCGAGCAGCCCGGTGAGATTGCCGATGAGCCGTCCGGCCTTGCCGCGCGTGAGCTCCGCGATGTCCGGGTTCTTCTTCTGCGGCATGATGCTGGAGCCGGTCGAGTAGCCGTCGTCAAGCGTGACGTAGTCGAACTCGCGCGTGTTCCAGACGATGATCTCCTCGGCCAGTCGCGAGATGTCGATGCCGATCTGCGCGGCGATAAACGCGAATTCGGCGACGACGTCGCGCGCCGCGGTGGCGTCCATCGAGTTCTCGGCGGGCCGGTCGAGCCCGAGCTCCTGCGCGACGAGCGCGGGGTCGAGCCCGAGCGTGGATCCCGCGAGCGCTCCGCCGCCGTATGGCGAGACGCCCGCGCGGACGCGCCAGTCGCGCAGGCGCTCGAGGTCGCGCACGAGCGGCCATGCGTGCGCCTGGAGATGATGCGCGAGCAGCACGGGCTGCGCATGCTGGAGGTGGGTGCGCCCTGGCAGGATCGCGGTGGCGTTCGCCTCGGCCTGTGCGACGAGGGCGTCGACGAGCTGGAGCAGCTCGCGGGCGATGACGCTCGCGTGATCGAGGAGGTACATCCGCACGAACGTCGCGATCTGGTCGTTCCGGCTTCGACCCGCACGAAGACGGCCGCCCAGCTCGGGTC
This sequence comes from Actinomycetes bacterium, assembly GCA_021793715.1. The sequence continues at coordinate 1,306 of JAJYSF010000118.1, read as the reverse complement.
CGACCTCGTCGAGCAGCATCTGCTCGAGCGCACCGTGAACATCCTCATCTCCGGGACGCGGGTGCAGCTCGCCCGATCGCACCTTCTCTGCGAGCCGGTCCAGACCCGCGTGCATGGCGGCGGCATCATCAGCCGAGAGGTAGCCGGCGGCCTCGAGCGCCCTCGCATGCGCGTGGGATCCGCGGATGTCGTAGAGCGCGAGCCGCCAGTCGAAATGCGTCGAACGGCTCAGCGCTTCCAGGGCCGCGCTCGGGCCGGACGCGAACCGTCCGCCCCACAGTGCGCCGTCGTTCGTTCCGTGCGGCGTCGTCGGATCCTCAGTCACCCGTCCAGCCTAACGTCGCGCGTGCCGCGGCATCGACCGGTCACCGGCTCCGCACGACCGCGTGCGTGATTCCGCGCACCGCCGACTCGAGCGGTCCGCGGCCGATGACGGCGGCCCACAGCGAGCAGCCGATGATCGTCGCGACCGTGAGCACCCAGAACACCGCGACGCCGTAGAAGTCGAACATCGCCAGTCCTGGCTCGGGTTGCATCAGCGCCCACACACCCCAGGCCACGAGCTGCGCCGCGTATGCGGTCAACGGCATGGACCCGACCGCACGCAGCGGCCAGACCACCCGCGACGCGACCGTCCGGCACAGGAGCACGCACGCGCAGATCGCAGCGACCGCCAGGCCACCTGAGCCGAGCATCTCCCCGATGCCGGTCTCATGCGGCACGGCGGTGAAGGCCGGATGCGTCACGCGACCGAGGATGGTGAACCCGACGGCCGAGACGATTCCGCCGCTGAGACCCATGGCGGCGACGCGGCGGGGCGGGGCGAACCCGATCCGCGACAGCGCGAGACCGGCTGCCACGAACGCGATCCACGCGATGAACGGATAGTGCCATCCGATGAGCGCGGAGACGACCTCCCCGCCGTCCGTCGACCAGAAGGGCGACGCGTTGATCACTCGCACGAGGAAGGGCGCCGCGACGGCCACGACGCCCGCGAAGATCAGGAGCGCGGCCGGCCGCAGCGCGATCAGCGGCAGCGCCAGGAGAAACAGGATCGCGTAGGCGGGAAGGATCACGTAGACGGGCGTCGGCAGGATCCAGAGCGCGATTCCGAGAGCGAAGATCACCGCGGCGCGCACGGCGATCCGGGCACGGTCATGCGCGCGCGGCGCGCCGACGCGGGGTGCGGATCCGCCCGTGACGAGCCCCAGTGAGACGCCCGCGAGCGTCGCGAACAGGATCGACGAGTTGCCATTGACGACGGCCGCCCAGCTCGACGGATCCGACCAGGACAGCGCAGTCGGCG
>JAJYSF010000117.1 GCA_021793715.1 Actinomycetes bacterium | reverse complement strand
TCCGATCTGGCTGAGGGTCTCATCCCGCAGCGAGAGCTCGCTGTAGCCACGGATCGAGGCGAGCGGCGTGCGCAGCTCGTGGCTGGCGTCGGCGACGAACGTGCGCATCGTGTCCTCGTTGCGCTGGCGGGCCGATAGCGAATCCTCGACGTGGTCGAGGAGCGTATTGAGAGAGGCCCCCACCTGTCCGATCTCGGTGGCGGGATCGGCCTGATCCGCCGACACGCGCTCGGTGATCGACACGTCGCCGCGGTCGAGCTGCTGCTGCGCGACGCGAGCGGCGGTCTGCGCGATGTCGCGCAGCGGGCGCAGCCCCTGCCTGATGACGCCCGAAGTCGCCACGCCGAGCAACAGCATGCCCCCGATGGTCGCGAGCGCGATCGACCACAGCATCTGTTTGAGCGTCAGGCTCTCGCTGGCCGTCGACAGCCCGAACGCCCCGGCCGACTCGCCCGTTCCCGTGTGTTCCAGGGCGTTGACGCGGTACGAGCCGAGACCTGGCAGCGCGACAGTCGTCAGCCCGCCGTCGACCCGGTCGAGTGCGTCGAACACGCGCTCGATCTGCCCCTCCGAGAGGGTGTAGCGACGAAAGTCCTGACCGACGATGGCGCCGGATGTGCCCGTGAACGGGCTGCTGATCACGAGCAGCATGCCTGGCGAGGCGTGCGCGGAGTTGAGCTGCTCGACCGCCGTGCCGTCGAGCAGACCGATGCCGAATTCTGGAGCGAGGTTGGCCATCGCCTCGCGGGCGCGGGCGTCGACCTGTCCGTTGAGCACGTTGTTCAGCAGAACGCCCGTCACGATCGAGACGACGATGAGAATTCCGGCGACGATCGTGAAGACGATCACCATGAGGCGCGACTGCAGCGTCATCCGGTGCGCGCGCGGCGACGCGCTGCTCGCGGGATTGTGCTGCGTCGCGCCGTCCATCACTGCGGTGCCTTGATCATGTACCCGACGCCGCGCACGGTGTGGATCAGGGGCTGCTCGCGCCCGGCGTCGATCTTCTTGCGCAGGTAGGAGATGTACAGCTCCACGACGCTCGACTTGCCGCCGAAGTCGTAGTTCCAGACCCGGTCGAGGATCTGCGACTTCGACACCACACGCCGAGGATTGCGCATGAGGAATCGCAGCAGCTCGAACTCCGTCGCGGTCAGCTCGATCTCATCTTCGCCTCGGATCACTTCGTGGCTGTCCTCATTGAGGCTCAGGTCGCCGACGCGCAGGATCGGCTCCGGGTCCGCGGCGAGCGCGGTGCCCGAGCGCCGCATGAGCGCCCTGACCCGCGCCACGACCTCTTCGAGACTGAACGGCTTGGTGACGTAGTCGTCGCCGCCCGCGGTGAGTCCCGCAACGCGATCGCTCACGGCGTCCTTCGCGGTCAGGAACAACACCGGCACGAGGTTCTGACTTTGGCGGAGGCGCTGCAGCACGCTCATCCCGTCCAGGTCGGGCATCATGATGTCGAGCACGAGCGCGTCGGGATGGAACTCTGCGACGACGTCGAGCGCCTCGAAGCCGCTCGCCGCCGTGCGCACTTCCCAGCCCTCCATGCGCAGTGCCATCGAGAGCAGGTCCGTCAGCATCTGCTCGTCGTCGACGACGAGAACGCGCACGGGCGAGCCGTCGGGTCGGGTGAGTGCGGATCCGGAGGTGGTCATGCCCCCATTGTGCGCCGGTTCCTATGACTTCGCTATGGAGTCGACTATGCGCTTGCTGTGAGTCGTTACGCCGCGCCGTCGAACATGCTCGTGACGGATCCGTCGTCGAAGACCTCCTGGATCGCGCGCGCGAGCAGCGGAGCCGCGGACAGCACCGTGAGCCCGTCGAAACGGTGGTGCTCCGGCACGGGAACCGTGTCGGTGACGACGACGCGGTCGATCGACTCATCCTGCAGCCGCTCGATCGCCGGGTCGCTGAAGACCGCGTGGGTCGCGCCCACGATGACCTTCTTGGCGCCGTTCTCCTTGAGCGCCTGGGCGGCCTTCACGATCGTCCCGGCCGTGTCGATCATGTCGTCGACAAGCAGGCATGTGCGGCCTTCGACAGCGCCGACGATCTCGTGCACCGAGACCTGGTTCGCCACGCGCGGGTCGCGGCGCTTGTGGATGATGGCGAGCGGAGCTCCGAGGGAGTCACTCCACGTGTCCGCGACGCGGACGCGCCCCATGTCGGGCGACACGACGGTGAGTGTGTCGCGCTCGTCGGGAGTGAACGACTCGAGGAAGTGGCTCTCGAGCACAGGCTTGGCGAAGAGGTGGTCCACGGGACCGTTGAAGAACCCCTGGATCTGGGAGGCGTGCAGGTCGACGCTCATGATGCGGTCGGCGCCTGCTGTCGCGATCAGATCGGTGATCAGACGCGCGGAGATCGGCTCGCGACCGCGCCCCTTCTTGTCCTGTCGGGAGTACGGGTAGTACGGCATGACGAGGGTGACGCGCTTCGCGGACGCCCGCTTGAGGGCGTCGAGCATGATGAGCGTCTCCATGATGTCCTCGTTGACGTTCTCACCGAACGACTGCAGGAGGAACACATCGGTACCGCGCATCGACACCGAGAAGCGGGTGTAGATCTCGCCTGAGGCGAAGGTGCGGTGCTCCGTGGGAGCGAGTTCGATGCCGAGGCACTCGGTGACGTCCGCCGCGAGCTGCGGGTGCGCGCTGCCAGAGACCACCACCATCCGCTTGCGCGTCTTCTGCTCCTTGCCGGGAGCGATGCCCTGTTCGATATCGAGGCTGACCGTCTTGTTCTTACTCGCCATCAGACGCTTCCTGTGCGGTGCGCGACCGTTCGGCCGCGTCAGCGGCCGCCGTTCCCGCTCGGTTGTTCTCGACCCATCCCTCGAGATTCCTCTGAGGGGCCACGCTCATCGCGAGCGCTCCGGGCGGAACGTCCTTGCGGACGACCGCCCCCGCACCCGTCTTTGCGCCGGCGCCGAGCCGGACCGGCGCGATCATGACGGTGTGCGATCCCGTATGCACGTGGTCCTCGATGACCGTGCGGTGCTTGTCGACGTCGTCGTAGTTCGCGGTGATCGCACCGGCGCCGAGGTTCACTCCGGCGCCGATCTCGGTGTCCCCCACGTACGACAGATGCGGCACCTTGCTGCCGGCGCCCACCTGCGAGTTCTTGATCTCGACGAACGTACCGGCCTTCGCACCGTCCGCGAGCTCAGCCCCAGCGCGCAGGTACGCCCAGGGTCCGACGTTGACGCCGGCGCCGATCACCGCGAGCGTGACGTCACTGCGTCGCACGACGGCGCCCGCGCCGACCTCGGTATCGACGATCGACGTATCCGGCCCGATAATGGCGTCCTCGCCGATCGTCGTCGCGCCGAGGATGTGGGTGTTGGGCAGGATCGTGACGTCGCGGGCGAGCTCGGCCGTGTCGTCGATCCAGGTCGTCTGCGGGTCCTGCACCGTGACGCCCTCGAGCTGCCAGCGCCGCACGACGCGCTGGTTCAGAATGCGTGCGGCGTCGGCGAGCTGCACGCGGTCGTTCACGCCGAGCGCGGCGGCTGCGTCCGGGGCGGTCACCGCGGCGATCCCGCCTCCGGCGGCGCGCAGGAGCCCGACGACATCGGTGAGGTACATCTCGCCCTGCGCGTTCTCCGTACCGACGCGCGCGAGTGCGTCGCGCAGCGGGCGCGCCCGGAACACGTACACGCCGGGGTTGATCTCCGTGACGGCTGCCTCCTCGGCCGTGGCGTCCTTCTCCTCGACGATGCGCTCGACCATGCCGTCGGCGCCGCGGAGGACGCGGCCGTACCCGCGCGGATCCGACAGCTCGGCGCCGAGGAGTGTGGCGTCGGCCCCGCGGGCACGGTGCTCATCGAGCATGCTGCGGAACGTGGCGACCTCGATGAGTGGCACATCGCCCGAGAGGATCAGCACGTCGCCGTCGAAGTCAGCCGGCAGCGCCTCGAGACCGACCTGCGCGGCGCGCCCGGTTCCCGGGATGTCATCCTGATCGACCGGGAGCGCACCCGGGTAGTCGGCAAGAGCCTCGACGATCCGGTCGCGGTCGTGGCGCACGACGACGCGCACGAGTTCGGCGCCGAGAGACTCTGCACTGCGCAGCACATGGCCGAGCAGGGGGCGACCTCCGAGACGGTGCAGAACCTTCGGGGTCGAAGATTTCATTCGCGTACCCTGTCCCGCCGCCAGGACCACGATCGCCAGACTCTGCTCTGTCACGCTCCGCCACCAGGATTCGAACCTAGACCTCACAGCTCCAAAGGCTGTCGTGCTGCCATTACACCATGGCGGACCCGCGACCCGGGGGCCGCTCATTCCATCTTGTCACGATGATCGGGGTGCCGCGTTCAGAGCCTCGCCGTGAACGAAACGTTCGAGCCGGGACGCCATCGCATCCGCATCCCAGGTGTGCCAGGCGCCGGCCAGCTCTTCATCCGCACCATTCGGCGCCGCCTCGGCGATCGCGGACGCGGTCTCGGCCATCCCCGGGAAGGTCTCGGTGCCGATCAGGGCGAGCACCGGATCCGTCACGTCGCGCAGCGTCGCCGACAACCCGGCGCGCTCGATCTGCGCCAGCGCCATCCCGTCGGGAATCCAGCTGAGCACGAGGCGCGGATACGCCGGCGACTGCCGCAGCTCATCCAACCACTCCGGCGGCATGCCGACCATATAGGCCGCGACGGCCTCCGGCAGCCGATCCGCGTCCACGTGCGCAGCCACGGTGTCCCACCATGCCGGCGCTCCCCCGTCGAACTGACCGATCGGCGCCTCCCACAGCACCAGGCCCGCGCACGAAGGGATACGGGAGGCAGCGAGCATCGCGATCGCGCATCCGGACGAGTGACCGGTGAGTACGACGGGCCCGCCCAGCTCCTGTGCCAGGGTCTCGATGGCGAGCAGCTCCCGCTCGAGATCG
>JAJYSF010000116.1 GCA_021793715.1 Actinomycetes bacterium | reverse complement strand
CGAAGTCGCGCTCGAGCTCCTCGAAGGAGCCGTACACATCGACGCGCGGGTGGTTCGGGTCGTCGGACTTCCACACGGGGATCGGCGATCCCCAGTAGCGGTTGCGACTGATCGACCAGTCGCGCGCGCCCTCGAGCCACTTGCCGAACTGTCCGTGTTTGACGTTCTCGGGCGCCCAGGTGATCTGCTCGTTATTCGTGAGCAGGCTGTCCTTGAAATCCGTCACCCGCACGAACCAGCTGGAGACCGGCATGTAGACGAGCGGGTTCCGGCAGCGCCAGCAGTGCGGGTAGGAGTGCACGTAGCTCGCGTGCTTCAGCAGGCGACCATTCTGACGAAGCAACCGCACGAGCGGCGTGTTCGCATCCATCCACAGCTCGCCGGCGACGTCGGGCACGCTGTCGAGGAAGCGGCCATCCGGACCGAGCGAGAGGAATGACGGGATGCCGTGCGCCTCGTGCACGCGGTGGTCGTCCTCACCGTACGGCGCCTGGTGCACGATGCCGGTGCCATCGCCGGTCGTGACGTAGTCGTCCGCGAGGATCCGCCACGCGTTCTGCGTACCCCAGGTGTCCACGTCGACGAAGTAGTCGAACAGCGGCTCGTAGGTGACATCGGCGAGCTCGGCTCCCGTGAGCCGCGACTCGATCGCGGCGACCGCATCCCCCGGATCCTCATAGCCGAGTTCCTTGGCGTGCGCGGCCACGCGATCCTCGGCGAGCAGGAACCGGCCTGCCGCCACGTTCTCGCCGGGCCCGGCGGGACCCGACGGGACGATCGCGTACGCGATGTCCGGCCCGACGGCGAGCGAGAGGTTCGTCGGCAGCGTCCAGGGCGTGGTCGTCCAGGCGAGAGCGCGCACACCGACGAGGCCGAGCGAAGACGCCTTCTCCCCCGTGAGCGGGAACGTGATCGTGACCGACGGGTCCTGGCGGTCCTGATAGACGTCATCGTCCATGCGCAGCTCGTGATTGCTCAGCGGCGTCTGGTCGCGCCAGCAGTACGGCAGCACGCGGTAGCCCTCGTAGGCGAGACCCTTGTCATAAAGGGCTTTGAACGCCCACAGCACGCTCTCCATGTACGACGGGTCAAGCGTCTTGTACCCGCGTTCGAAGTCCACCCAGCGCGCCTGACGCGTGACGTAGTCCTCCCACTCGCGGGTGTAGGTGAGGACGGATTCGCGCGCCTTCGCATTGAACGCGTCGACGCCCATCTGCTCGATCTCGTTCTTCTCCGTGATGCCGAGCTGCTTCATCGCCTCGAGCTCGGCCGGCAGACCGTGGGTGTCCCAACCGAAAACCCGGTCGACCTTCTTGCCGAGCATCGTCTGGAAGCGCGGGAAGAGATCCTTCGCGTACCCCGTGAGGAGGTGGCCGTAATGCGGCAATCCGTTAGCGAACGGCGGGCCGTCGTAGAAGACCCACTCGTCCGCTCCCTCGCGCTGCGAGATCGAGGCGCGGAAGGTGTCGTCGTCCTTCCAGAAGTCGAGCACCTCGCGTTCCACGTCCGGGAAGCTCGGCGAAGGGGTGACCGCCTCGGCGGCGGCACCGAAAGCGCTCTTCGGGTAGGTCATCTCACTCCAGCAGTTCGTCACGGATCGAACTGCGAGGACGACTGCTGCCAGCCGCGGTACCACCCCGCGTTGCGCCCCGAGCGGAGCGCCACTCTCACAGCGGCTGTAACGGGCCTGCCCCGCGCGGCTCTAATGGGCTGCGAACAGCCGTTCTTCCGCGAGCTCCCCGGTGATGGCCGGATCGATGCCGTTACCCACGATTCTACCCGACGCGGCGCGCGGCCGAGACGGATCCGCGCACCACGTCGCCGAGGCTCAGGCGAGGGCCTCCTCGAGTCGAACGTAGCTGGCCTCCATACCGTCGGTCATCCCCGTCGCGAGCACGGCGTCGCGCGTGGCACGGCTGTCATAGGTGACGACGTACGTCAGGAGGGTCCCGTCAGGCACCGGCGTGAACGTGACTTCATTGAGCGTCTCGCCGGGGATCCCCTCCATCTGCTCGGTGTGCACGACGCGGCGCTCCGGCTGCGACGAGATGACGGTGCCGGAAATCGCGAAGGGCGTCCCCTCGGTGTCGCCGGTCGGCGCCCAGTGGTACCGGTACGTGGAGCCGGCCTCACCCGGCGGGATCACCTCGTCCATCTCCCAGCCGTCGGGCCCGAGCAACCAGCTTTTCAGCAGCTCCGCATCGTGGTGGGCACGCCAGACGTCGCCGACAGACCCGCGGATGACGCGCGCGATACGCACCTGTGTGTCGGAGAGCTCCTGCGCGTTCGTCGGCATGCCCGCGGCGAAGGTCGCGAGGTCGGCGAGCACCGCGTCGATCTGGCTCATCGCCGATTCGGTGCCCTCGACCATGCCCATCTCGACCAGCTTCTCGAGCTCATCGAGCGAGGTGAAGTGCGTCGTCGTCGTCAGGCGCGATCCGCCCGATGTCTCGTCGAACGCGAACACCATGCGCATCGACGGGAGATCACGATCTGGCTCGCCGTCGTCGTCGCAGAACCCATCGATCACTTCGAACCCGTTCGGGGCGTCGACGGAGAGGAACTCCCAGTAGCCGGCCGACACATCGCCGTCCGGCCCGGTCATCGCGTAGCGGCTTTGCCCACCGGGAAACATGTCGTGGCGGAAGAAGGTGGCCGGATACGTCACCGGCCCCCAGAACTGCTCGATGAGCCGCGGATCCGCGTACGCGTCCCACAGTCGCTGTTTCGACGCCGAGAAGTCGGCGATGATTGTCATGGTCAGGTTCTCGGTGTCGGTCTCAACCGATGTCACAGGCATTGTCAGGGTCCTTTCGGTTCGTCGAGCAGCGCGTCGAGACGATCGATCCGCGCGCGCCAGATGTCTTCGAACGTGGCGAGCAACTGCCGCGCCCGGCGGATCCGCTCGGGTTGGCCCCGCACGATCCGCTGCCTTCCGCGGGGATGTTTCGTCACAAGCCCCGCCTCCTCGAGTACCGAGACGTGCTTCTGCACGGCCGCGAACGACATGTCGTATGCGGACGCAAGCTCGCTCACGGCGGCCTCGTCGGTCAGCACGCGGCGCACGATGTCGCGGCGCGTGCTGTCAGCCAAGGCTCGGAAGACCCGATCCACCTCGGCGTCGCTGAGTTCTTCATATACAACCATTTGGTTGCAGGTTAATGCGCCGCGGCGTCCGGCGCAACCCTGCCCTCAGCGGCGGCCGGGTAGACTTCCCGAAACCACCACATCTGGTACGTACACACCGTGCCGCCCATATCGCTGAGGAGTTCCGCGCATGCCTGACATTCCCGACAAGCCCAAGCTCGAAGGACTCGAAGCGAAGTGGGGTGAGCGCTGGGAAACCGACGGAACGTACCGTTTCGACCGCGCCGCCGCGCAGCGAGTCGGTCGCCAGGGAGTCTTCTCCGTCGACACTCCCCCGCCGACGGCATCCGGTTCCCTCCACATCGGCCACGTGTTCAGCTACACCCACACGGACGTCAAAGCCCGCTTCGAGCGCATGCGCGGCAAGCAGGTGTTCTATCCGATCGGCTGGGACGACAACGGTCTGCCGACCGAGCGTCGGGTGCAGAACTACTACGGCGTGCGGTGCGACCCGACGCTGCCGTACGAAGCCGATTTCACGCCGCCGTTCGAGGGCACGACCAAGACGATCAAGGCCGCCGACCAGGTGCCGGTGAGTCGCCGGAACTTCATCGAGCTGTGCGAGAAGCTCACCGTCGAGGACGAGGCGCGTTTTGAGGACCTGTGGCGACAGCTCGGTCTGTCGGTCGACTGGACGCAGAGCTACCGCACGATCTCCGATGAGACGATCCGCACCAGCCAGCTCGCGTTCCTGAACAACCTCGAGCGCGGCGAGGCCTACCAGGCGCTCGCGCCGACGCTCTGGGATATCGACTTCCGCTCCGCCATAGCGCAGGCCGAGCTCGAGGATCGCGACCGGCCGGCCGCGTACCACCGCCTCGCGTTCCACCGCACCGACGGATCGGGCGACGTGTTCATCGAGACGACACGTCCCGAGCTGCTCGCGGCCTGCGTCGCGCTCGTGGCCCATCCCGACGATGAGCGCTACCAGCCGCTGTTCGGATCGACCGTGCGCACGCCCCTGTTCGACGTCGAGGTCCCGATCCTCGCGCACGCGGCCGCGCAACCCGACAAGGGATCCGGCATCGCGATGATCTGCACGTTCGGCGACGCGACAGACATCGTGTGGTGGCGCGAGCTCGATCTGCCGAACCGCACCATCATCGGCAAGGACGGCCGCGTCATCGCGGACGCGCCCGACGTCATCACCAGCGAGTCCGGCCGCGCCGCCTACGCGGAGCTCGCAGGCAAGACCGTCTTCAGCGCGCAGAAGCGCATCGTCGAGCTGCTGAGCGAGTCCGGTGAGCTCGCCGCCACCGGCGACACCTTCCAACACCCCGTGAAGTTCTTCGAGAAGGGCGACCGCCCTCTCGAGATCGTCTCCACGCGCCAGTGGTACATCTCCAACGGGGCGCGCAACGAGTCGCTCCGCGCGAAGCTCCTCGACCTCGGCTCGCAGATCGACTGGCACCCGGAGTTCATGCGCGTGCGGTTCGAGAATTGGGTGAACGGGCTCACGGGAGACTGGCTCGTCTCGCGCCAGCGCTTCTTCGGCGTGCCGTTCCCCCTCTGGTACGCGCTCGACGAAAACGGTGAGCGCGACTACGACCGAGTCCTCACGCCCGACACCGCCCGCCTCCCGGTCGACCCGACGGTCGATGTGCCGGATGGCTATACCGCCGACCAGCGCGGTGTCCCGGGAGGGTTCGACGCGGAGGGCGACATCCTCGACACCTGGGCGACGTCCTCGCTGACGCCGCAGCTCGCGGGCGGCTGGCAGAACGACGACGAGCTCTGGGATGTCGTGGCGCCGTTCGATGTGCGCCCCCAGGGTCAGGACATCATCCGCACGTGGCTGTTCTCGACGCTGCTGCGCAGTGCT
>JAJYSF010000115.1 GCA_021793715.1 Actinomycetes bacterium | reverse complement strand
CGACATCGACATCTCCTCGGACGTGCCGATCGGCGCGGGACTGTCGTCCTCGGCCGCCATCGAAGGCGCGGCCGCCGGCGCGTTGGACGACCTCTGGTCGCTCGGGCTCGATCCGCTCGACATGGCGAAGATCGGCCGCACCGCCGAGAATCAGGCGGTCGGCGCGCCGACGGGCATCATGGACCAGGTCGCCTCGATCATGGGCGAGAACGATGCGGCGACATTCCTCGACTGCCGTTCGCTCGAGACCCAGGGCGTCGACCTCGGCTTCGCCCGCGAGGGCCTGAGCGTGCTCGTCATCGATACGCATGTTTCGCACTCCCATGCCACCGGCGGCTACCGGGATCGCCGCGACGCGTGCAAGCGGGCCGCGGCGACGCTCGGCGTCGCCGCCCTGCGCGACGTGACGACGGGCGATCTCGAGCGCGCGAGCGCACAGCTCGACGAGGTCACATTCCGGCGCGCGAGGCACGTCGTCACCGAGAACCAGCGCGTGCTCGACGCGGTCGACACGTTGCGCGCCGAGGGTCCGCGTGCGCTCGGCGGCCTGCTCGTCGCGTCGCACGTGTCGATGCGCGACGACTTCGAGATCTCCACCCCCGAGCTCGACCTCGCGGTCGAGTCGGCGCTCGACGCCGGTGCGCTCGGTGCGCGGATGACCGGTGGCGGATTCGGCGGCGCCGCGATCGCGATCGTCGAGACCGACCGCGTCGACGAGACCGAGGCTACGGTCGCCGCTGCGTTTGCGGACGCGGGCTTCACGGATCCGCACCAGTTCACGGTCGTCCCCTCGCACGGAGTGCTGCGCGACGCGTAACCCCCTGAGGGTCGCCAGGCTTTGTCGTCTGGCCGCCCGCACACGTGCAAACTCCGGCGACCCTGGGTCAGAACCGCAGGAAGCCGTCCACGAGCAGCGTGCGCACGGCGGGGAGCAGCGAGGTGCGCAGCTCGCCTTCGTCGACCTCGAGCAGGTGGGCGAGCGCACCGGTGATCTGACCGACCGTGAGCTCGCCGTCACATGCGCCGATGAGGCCGGCCAACGCGGGATCCGCGGAGAGAGTGCGCGCGAAGCCGCCGCCCTGACGCAGCTCGATCACTGTGGGGTTCTCCGCGCCCGGGAAGTAATGGCGGGCCTCCGTCACGTCGGACGCCGTCACGAGCGCGCAGTCGACGAGCTCGTCGTCGGAGAGCAACGCCTGGCGGTCGTGCGCCGCGAGCGCGTCGGCGAGGTGGGATCCGAGCGCTCCCGGTGCGGGAATCGGCTGCGGGAGGTGCTCGTATCGCGCGAGCGTCGGATCCGCGTGCGGACGCCGCAGCAGCACGTAACCGAAGCCGACCTCGGACACGTCGCGCGCGACGAAATCGTCGAGCCAGGCGGTGAGCAGTCGGTCGTGCTCGGGCGTCCCGGGCGCGGTGCCGCCGTCGCGGATCCACATCTCCGCGTACGCGATCGGTGACAGCCGCTCGCGTTCGACGACCCATGCATCGAGGGGCACATCGGAGGCGGCGACCCACGAACGGAAGCGGTCGAGCCCGTCCGCGCCGTCGGTCGTCTCCCAGTTGCCGAGGAACTGCGCCACGCCGCCGGGGGCGAGGTGTGCGCCGACGCCGGCCACGACCTGTTCGACGAGCGCGTCGCCGACGAGCCCGCCGTCGCGGTACTCGTAGGTGGGCACGCCGGTCGCACGCGGCGTGATGACGAATGGCGGGTTCGACACGATGCGGTCGAAGGTCTCCCCCGTGACGGGGGCGAACAGGGAGCCGTGACGCAGGTCGAGGTCGAGGCCGCCGTTCAGGATGGCGTTCATCCGCGCGAACGCGAGCCCGCGCTCCGAGATGTCGGTCGCGACGAGGTGGTCCGCGTAGCGCGCGGCGCGCAGGGCCTGGATCCCGCAGCCGGTCCCGAGATCGAGCACGCGGGCGGCGGGAGTCGGCAGCTGGAAGCCCGCCAGTGTGATGGAGGCGCCGCCCACGCCGAGGACGTAGTCGGCGCCGAGGGAGCCGCCGCCCGTCGCGAGCTCGTCGAGGTCGGCCGCGATCCACCACTCGCCGTCGCCGCTGTCGTCGCCGAACGACTGCGGCCGAACGGTCGCGGTCGGGGTGACGCGTACGCCGTCCGTGTCGGCGAGGCCGAGCGTGACGAGCCCGGCGGATCTGGTGTGCGGGAGCGCTCGGTAGAAGTCGGGGACTGACTGTGCGATCCCGAAGAGGAGCAGGCGCGCCAGGACCGCCTGTGGGTCGTCCGCGCCGCCGAGCCCGCGGAGGGCGGGCGTGCGCAGCGTCCGACCGATCGCGTCGTCGGCCTCCTCGCCCCATCGCGCACGCAACGGGGCCGAGCGGAGGTCCGCGGCGGCCAGATCGCGGGCGAGCAGGCGGCACAGGTCGGGATCCGGGTTCACCACGCCACCATTCTGCCCGCCCAGGTGCGCGGGCGCCGCGCCGTCTGGTGCCGGTTGGCCCCCTCGCCCGCGTTACCCTGGAGATCATGCTCAACATGGCCGCCGGTCTCGCTGCGCTCGGCGACCTCGCTCGATCTCCCGTGGTCGCGATCCTCGGACGCGCGTTCGCCGACGCCGGACGCGAACTGGCGGTCGTCGGCGGACCGGTGCGCGACGCGCTCATCGGGCGTCCCACGCACGACCTCGACTTCACGACCGACGCACACCCCGACGAGATCCTGCGGATCGTGACCCCCGTGTCGTCGACCCAGTGGGACATCGGGCGCGCGTTCGGCACGATCGGCGCGCGGGTGAAGGGCGAGCAGGTCGAGATCACGACGTACCGTGCCGACAGCTACGACGGCGAGACCCGCAAGCCGGTCGTCGCGTTCGGCGACAACCTCGAGGGCGACCTCGTGCGACGCGATTTCACGGTCAACGCGATGGCATTGAAGGTGCCGGAGGTCAAGCTCGTCGACCCGACGGGCGGAGTCGAGGATCTTCTCGCGGGCGCCCTGCGCACGCCCGACGATCCCCGGGTCAGCTTCGGCGACGATCCGCTGCGAATGCTGCGCGCCTGCCGCTTCTCGGCCCAGCTCGGGTTCGAGATCGAGCAGGGCACGCGCGATGCGATCGCGGCGCTCACCGACACCCTCGAGATCGTCAGCGCCGAACGGATCCAGTCCGAATTCGTGCGCACGATGCAGACGGCGGACCCCGTGCGTGGCATCCGGGCAATGGTCGACACGGGCCTCGCTGACGAATTCCTGCCGGAGCTCTCGGCGATGCGGCTCGAGGTCGACGAGCATCATCATCACAAGGACGTCTACGAGCATTCGCTGACGGTGCTGCAGCAGACCATCGACCTGGAGCGCGAGCGTCGTCCCGACGCGGACGTCGACGTGACGCTGCGCATCGCGGCGCTGCTGCACGACATCGGCAAGCCGCGTACGCGCCGGCTCGAGCCAGGCGGCATCGTGAGCTTCCATCACCACGACATCGTCGGATCCCGGATGGCGTCCAAGCGGTTGAAGAAGCTGAAGTTCGACACCGCGACCACGCAGTCAGTCGCGAAGCTGATCGGCCTGCACCTGCGGTTCTTCGGATACTCCGAGGGCGCCTGGACCGACTCCGCCGTTCGGCGCTATGTGCGCGATGCGGGCGACGAGCTCGAGCGCCTCCACATCCTCACGCGCGCGGACGTGACGACGCGCAATCAGCGTAAGGCGCGGCGGCTGAAGGCCGCGTACGACGACATCGAGGATCGCATCGCGCAGCTGCGCGAGCAGGAGGAGGTCGACGCGATCCGCCCCGATCTCGACGGCAACGAGATCCAGCGGATCCTCGGCATCTCCCCCGGTCCCGCGGTCGGCAAGGCCTACCGTTTCCTCCTCGAGCTGCGGCTGGACGAGGGGCCGATGAGCCCCGAGGACGCCGAGGAACGTCTGCGCGCGTGGTGGGCGGAGCAGCCGTGACGGCGTGTTTCTGGATAACCCCCGAATTCTCGGCGATTGGGTGACCCATCCGGGGTCGCACCGGTAGCGTCTCCTAACGTGCCAGAGATCACCCACCGCCCCATGACGGTTCTGCTCGGGTGTGACACGTTCGCCCCGGACATCAACGGTGCCGCGCGGTTCGCCGAACGCCTCGCTGCCGGTCTTGTGCGCCGCGGACACGCTGTGCACGTCGCGGCACCGAACGACCGGTGGCGACGTGTGCAGCCTCGCACCGAGCGCATCGAGGGCGAGGACCTCGCCATGCACCGGCTGCCGTCGGTGCGACTGTGGGGTCACGACTGGCTGCGCTTCGTGTGGCCGTGGCGTTCGCGCCACTACGCGCGCCAGGTGCTCGACCGCGTGAAGCCGGATGTCGTGCATATCCAGTCGCACATCGTCATCGGCCGCGGCCTCACGCGCGAGGCGCGCCGCCGGGGGATCCCCGTGATCGCGACGAACCACACGATGGCCGAGAACATCCTCGACTTCACCCGTCTGCCCGCGTGGGGCAACCGCCTCTTCGTGAAGGCGGCATGGGCCGACGCCAAGCGGACGTTCGACATGACCGCGGCCGTGACGACGCCGACGCGCAAGGCGGCCGACTTCCTCGAGCGCACGATCGACGTCTCGGGCGTGATTCCGATCAGCTGCGGCATCGATATGGCGCAGTACACGGCTGAGTTGGCGCCGCGAACCGAGAAGCGCATCGCCTTCGTGGGGCGCCTGACGAGCGAAAAGCGCGTGGATGAGGTGCTCCGCGCTGCCGCGCGCATCGATGGCGCGATCGTGGAGCTCATCGGAGACGGCGATCAGCGAGTGGCGCTGGAGAAGCTCGCCGAGGAGCTCGGGATCCGCGACCGCGTCGTGTTCCACGGGCACGTGACCGACGAGGAGCTGCGGACCGCCCTGACGCGCGCGTCGGTCTTCGCGATCGCGTCGATCGCGGAGTTGCAGTCCATCGCCACGATGGAGGCGATGGCCTCCGGTCTCCCCGTCGTGGCAGCAGACGCCGTGGCGCTTCCCCACCTCGTCGAGGACGGCGTGA
>JAJYSF010000114.1 GCA_021793715.1 Actinomycetes bacterium | reverse complement strand
CGACGCGAAGGCCTCCGACGCATCGGACGCCTCCTCGCGCGACAGCAATGGCGCGAGCTCGTCCGATGACACGGGCTCCTCCGACGACAAGGGTTCGTCTGAGGGTAAGGACGACGACAGCGATTCCGACGAGCAGGAGGGCTCCGGCCGCAACCGTCGTGGCCGTGGTCGCAACCGCCGCAAGAAGAGCAGCGGCGACTCCTCGGACGACTCCTCGGACGACCGCCGCAACGGCCAGAACGGCCAGCGCGGCGGCGGACAGCAGCAGAAGCAGCAGGACCAGAACGGCAACCGTCGTGGCCGCGGTCGTGGCCGCGGCCACGACGAGTTCGAGCCGGAGATCAACGACGACGACGTGCTGATCCCCGTCGCCGGCGTGCTCGACGTGCTCGACAACTACGCGTTCGTGCGCACAACCGGCTACCTCCCCGGCAAGCAGGACGTCTACGTCTCGCTCGGCCAGGTCAAGAAGTACAACCTGCGCAAGGGTGACGCGGTCGTCGGCGCGATCAAGCAGCCGCGCGAAGGCGAGCAGTCCGGGCGACAGAAGTACAACGCGCTCGTGAAGGTCGACTCGGTCAACGGTCTATCGGCCGACGACGCAGCCGGCCGCGTCGAGTTCTCCAGCCTGACGCCGCTGTACCCGCAGGACCGTCTGCGCCTCGAGACGGCGCCGGAGAAGACGACGCAGCGGATCATCGACCTCATCGCTCCGATCGGCAAGGGCCAGCGCGGCCTCATCGTCGCGCCGCCGAAGGCCGGAAAGACGATCGTCCTGCAGCAGATCGCGAACGCGATCGCGCAGAACAACCCCGAAGCTCACCTGATGGTCGTCCTGGTCGACGAGCGTCCGGAAGAGGTCACCGACATGCAGCGGTCGGTGAACGGCGAGGTCATCGCCTCCACGTTCGACCGCCCCGCTGAGGACCACACGACCGTTGCCGAGCTCGCGATCGAGCGCGCCAAGCGCCTCGTCGAGCTGGGTCGTGACGTCGTCGTGCTGCTCGACTCGATCACCCGCCTCGGTCGCGCGTACAACGTCTCGGCCCCCGCCACGGGACGCGTGCTGTCCGGTGGCGTCGACGCGGCCGCGCTCTACCCGCCGAAGAAGTTCTTCGGTGCGGCGCGCAACATCGAGAACGGCGGCTCGCTGACGATTCTCGCCACGGCTCTCGTCGAGACCGGATCCAAGATGGACGAGGTCATCTTCGAGGAGTTCAAGGGCACCGGCAACTCCGAGCTGCGCCTCAGCCGCCAGCTCGCCGACAAGCGGATCTTCCCGGCGGTGGACGTCAACGCGTCGTCCACGCGCCGCGAGGAGATGCTGCTCAGCCCCGACGAGGTCAAGATCACCTGGAAGCTGCGTCGCGCGCTCGCGGGCATGGACCAGCAGCACGCCCTCGGCGTGATCCTCGAGAAGCTCAAGGAGACGAACTCGAACGTCGAGTTCCTCGTGCAGATGCAGAAGAGCATCCCCTCGGAGAACAGCCGCTGAGGAACGCCGTGTTCGAATCCGTCCAGACGCTGATCGACGAACACCGCCGGGTGCAGGAGGAGCTCTCCGACCCGGCGGTGCACGCCGATGCCGCGCGGGCGAAGCGCGTCAACCGTCGCTTCGCCGAGCTGTCGCGGATCGTGCGCGCCCACGAGGAGTGGGAGCAGGCGACGGGCGACCTCGCGGCAGCACGTGAGCTCGCCGTCGAGGACGATGCCTTCGCCGACGAGATCCCCACGCTCGAGGAGCAGGCCACGGAGGCACAGGAATACCTGCGCCGCCTGCTCATTCCGCGCGACCCCGACGACGCGCGCGACGTGATCATGGAGATCAAGGCGGGGGAGGGCGGCGCCGAGAGCGCACTCTTCGCGGCGGATCTGCTGCGGATGTACTCGCAGTTCGCGGCTCACCAGGGGTGGAAGACCGAGATCATCGAATCGGATCCGTCCGACCTCGGCGGCTACAAGAACGTGCAGCTCGCGTTCAAGGGATCCTCGAACGACCCCGCCCAGGGCGTGTGGGCGCACCTCAAGTACGAGGGCGGCGTGCACCGGGTGCAACGCGTGCCCGCGACCGAATCCCAGGGGCGCATTCACACGTCGACGACGGGCGTGCTCGTCTTCCCCGAGGTCGACGAGCCCGAAGAGGTCGCACTCGACCAAAACGATCTCAAGATCGACGTCTACCGCTCGTCGGGCCCCGGCGGCCAGTCCGTGAACACGACCGATTCGGCCGTGCGCATCACCCACCTGCCGACCGGCATCGTCGTGTCGATGCAGAACGAGAAATCGCAGCTGCAGAACCGTGAGGCCGCGATGCGCGTGCTGCGTGCGCGGCTGCTTGCGAAGCAGCAGGAAGAGCTGGCGGCGGCCGCCTCGGACGCGCGCAAGAGCCAGATCCGCGGTATGGACCGCTCCGAGCGGATCCGCACCTACAACTTCCCCGAGAACCGCATCGCCGATCATCGCACCGGCTTCAAGGCCTACAACCTCGACCAGGTCATGGACGGCGCACTTGAGCCGGTCGTGGCCAGCTGCATCGCGGCCGACGAGGCCGAGCGGCTCGAGCACCTCGGCGAGTGACCGACCGCGGTCGTCCGTCCCGACGTGAGAGAATGGGGCGTCCCTGCCGTCCCTGACCTGAGGAGCCCTGCGTGCAGTACATCTCGACTCGAGGCGGTTCGGATCCGATGTCGTACAGCGAGGCCCTCCTCGAGGGGCTCGCGCCAGACGGCGGCCTCGCGGTCCCCGCGGAGATACCGCAGGTCGATGCCGCGACGCTCGAGCGCTGGCGTGCGCTGAGCTACGCCGAACTCGCGACCGAGGTGCTGGGACTGTTCGCCACGGACATCCCCCGCGACGCCCTTGCCGGGATGACCGCGCGCGCCTACGCCGGGTTCCCGCGCCCCGTCGTCCCCGTGCGGCGGCTCGACGCCGACATCTCCCTCGTCGGGCTGTCCGAGGGGCCGACACTCGCGTTCAAGGACATGGCCATGCAATTCCTCGGCCAGGTGCTCGAGTACACGCTCGAACGTGTCGGCTCCGTCATGAACGTGCTGGGCGCGACGTCCGGTGACACCGGATCCGCCGCCGAGCACGCGTTGCGGGGCAAGGAGCGGGTCGCGGTGTTCATGCTCTCGCCGCAGGGTCGGATGAGTGCGTTCCAACGCGCGCAGATGTACTCGATCGACGACGCGAACGTGCACAACATCGCGGTCGAGGGCGTGTTCGACGACTGCCAGAACCTCGTCAAGGAACTGGCGGGAGACCTCGACTTCAAACACGCGCACCACCTCGGCGCCGTCAACTCCATCAACCTCGCACGGATCACGGCGCAGGTCGTCTACTACTTCTGGGGCTGGCTGCGCGCGACCGACGAGACCGGCGCGCAGCCCGTCTCCTTCGCGGTGCCGACGGGCAACTTCGGCAATATCCTGTCCGGGCTGTACGCCCGGCTGATGGGTCTTCCCGTGCGCCGTCTGGTGCTCGCGACCAACGAGAACAACGTCCTCGACGAGTTCTTCCGCACGGGTCACTACCGACCGCGCGGCGCGGCTGACACGCATGCGACGTCGAGCCCGTCGATGGACATCTCGAAGGCCTCGAACCTCGAGCGGTTCATCTTCGAGCTCGTCGGCCGCGACGCCTCGCGCGTCGTCGCGGCGTGGGACGCACTCGCCGACGGCGGCGAGGCGGACTTCTCAGCCGAGCAGGCGCGATTCGGCGAGGAGTTCGGCTTCGTCAGCGCGACGTCGACGCATGCCGACCGGCTCGCGACGATCCGTGCCGTCCACGAGGCCACCGGCGAGATCATCGATCCGCACACCGCCGACGGCGTGGCCATCGCCCGTCAGCACCTCGACGACGGGGTGCCGATGCTCGTGCTCGAGACGGCGAAGCCGCAGAAGTTCGCCGAGACGATCCAGGAAGCGCTCAACGTCGACCTCGATCTCCCGGAGGATCAACGGGCCATGATGCACGCGCCGCAGCACGTCACCGAACTCCCTGACGACGCGGCCGAGCTGCGGGCGTTCATCGAGCGGCACGCTCTGAGCTGACGCCGGCGCCCTCTGGGCGCTGATGCTGCCTTCACCTGACGCAAATGCACCCAAACGCGCGATTTTGGGTGCATTTGCGTCATCTGGGCGGAGGCGGGGGAGGATGGGGACGTGACTCTCGTGGAACTCGTTCGTCAGCTGCAGTGCGGCGAGGTGACGCCTCTTGAGGCCGTCCGCGCGTGCCTCGACCGCATTGAGGGGGAGCGGCTCGGCGCCTTCGTCGAGGTGACCGCCGAACGCGCGCTCGCTCAGGCCGCGGCGCTCGGGGCGCCGCCCGAGGATCCGCCCGCGCTCTGGGGCGTGCCGCTCGCGGACAAGGATCTCGTCGGCCGCGCCGGGGTGCCGACGCGCTACGGGTCCCGCGCGTTCCGCGACAACGTGCCAACGGTTTCGGATCCGATCGCGGCCGCACTCGATCGGCTCGGATCCGTCAGCCTCGGCAAGACGTCGACCCCCGAGTTCGGCATGACCGGCTACACCGAGCCGGCCGCGGGCGAACCGGCGCGCAACCCGTGGGATCCCACGACGGGCGCGGGCGGTTCCTCCGGGGGAGCGGCGATTGCCGTGGCCACCGGCATGCTCCCCGCGGCTCCGGCGTCCGACGCAGGCGGCTCGATCCGGATCCCTGCCGCCACGGTGGGCGTCGTCGGGCTCAAGCCGTCGCGTGGCCGGCTGCCGTTCGCCAACGGGCTCAGTGGCCCGGGCGGCCTCTCGACGGCCGGGCCGATCGCGCGCACCGTGGAGGACGCGGCGTACCTGCTCGACGCGTTCGTCGGATCCGCGCCGCACCGGAACGCGACTCGCGCGCCGGACCCCGTTCCGACCACCTCGTTCGCCGCGGCGGTGCGCACGGATCCGGGCAGGCTGCGGATCGGGGCGACGCTCGTCACGCCGTGGGATGGCTGGACCGACACCACGCTCGATCCGGGCGCGCGCGACGCGTACGACTGGGCC
>JAJYSF010000113.1 GCA_021793715.1 Actinomycetes bacterium | reverse complement strand
CGTCGGCACCGTGTCCGCAGACCCGGTCACGCCTTCGTCCGACGAGCCTGCGGAACCGGTCGGATCCTCACTCGCGAAGAAGATGGCACGGCCGCCGTGTCGCCGATCGATCGCGCGTCCCAGCATCACACCTCACCTCATCGAAAGGGCCCCGCCAGCGTCTTCGCGGCCCGTGGGCGAGGCTATCAGGGCACCGCGCGCTGTCTGAGACTCGAGCCTCACACGGATCGGCGTTCGGCGAGGAGCCGGATCCCGCGCACCGCGATCCCCGCCGTGACGACCACGACGCCGCCGACGACCGATGGCCAGGGCAGCGTCGCGGCCAGGACGGCGCATCCGAGAGCGCCGACGACCTGCAGCGCGCGCGGATACCGGCGCACGGCGGCTCCCTGGCGGTGAGCGGCGACGTTCGCGACGAAGTAGTACAGCAGCACGCCGAAGGAGCTGAATCCGATCGCGTCGCGCAGGTCCGCGACGAGCACGATCGCGATGACGATCACGGCGACCGCGATCTCGGCGCGGTGCGGCACGTGCGAGCGCGGGTGGATCCGTGCGAAGAACCGCGGCAGGTCGCCCCCGCGTGCCATGGCGAGGCTGGTACGCCCGATGCCGGCGACGAGTGCGAGGAGCGCACCGAGGGAGGCGCACGCGGCCCCGACACGTACGATCGGTTCGCCCCAGTCCCAGCCCGCCGACGCGACGACGTCCGCGAGCGGTGCGGCGGAGCCGGACGCGCCGGTGCCGAGCGTCGTGAGCACCGCCAGCGCGAGGAGGATGTAGATGCCCACGGCGCCCGCGAGCGCGATCACGATGGCCCGAGGGATGGTGGCGGACGGACGCGTCACTTCCTCGCCCATCGTCGCGATGCGCGCGTACCCGGCGAAGGCGAAGAACAGCAGCCCTGCGGATTGGAGGATGCCGTACCAGCCGCCCACGAGGATCCCGTCGCCGAGGAGGCCGCCGGGAGCCGCCGGCTGGACGATCGCGGCGACCCCGACGAACGCCAGCACAGCGAGCACGACGGTCACGATGATCTTGGTCGCGAGCGCCGTGCGCGTGACGCCGAATAGGTTCACGGTCGTCAGCGCCACGACCGCGGCGATCCCGACGGGCCGCTCGAAGCCGGGAGCCGCGTAGGCCGCGAAGGTCAGCGCCATCGCGGCGCAGCTCGCGATCTTCCCGACCACGAAGCACCAGCCCGCGAGGTACCCCCACCAAGCGCCGAGTTCGGCGTTGCCGTAGGCGTACGTGCCGCCGGCGACAGGATGGACGGCGGCGAGCTGCGCGGACGAGGTCGCGTTGCAGAACGCGACGACGGCGGCGAGGACGAGTCCGACGAGGATTCCGCTGCCGGCGACCGCGACGGCGGGAGCGAACACCGCGAACACGCCCGCGCCGATCATGGATCCGAGTCCGATGGCGACGGCGTCGACGAGGCCGAGCCGCCGGACGAAACCGGAAGAGGTCATGCCGCGAGGCTAGCGCGGCGGAGGCCACCTCACGCCCGCCGCCGCTCGCGAACGCGGGGAGTTCACCGGTCGTTCACGCATCGGCCGCCTCCGCCGAGCCGATGGCTTCGTCCCGACGGCATGACGATCCCGGCGAAGAACACCTCCGCTGGACGCATCGTCATTCGCTCGGCTCCGCGAGCGGCTTCAGCTCGAGCTCGTCCTGGCCGCGCGCGACCGTCGCGAACACGGTGTACCCGTCGGCCGCGGCGCGCTCGAGCGCGCCCTTGAGATTGCGCGGGCGCTGTTCGAGGCGCACTCGTGCTCCGCTGGCGACGAGCGCCTCCTTGTGCGCGAGGAGCTCGGCGACCGGCACGTCCTTATCGTGCACGAGCACGACCGCCTCGCTCCCCACGGCGGGGTCGAGCTCGACGAGGTCGAGGATGCGCTCGAACCCGATCGAGAAGCCGACCGCCGGCACATCCTGGCCGAGGAATCGACCGATCATGCCGTCGTAGCGGCCGCCGCCGCCGAGCGAGTACGACACCTCCGGGTGCTCGACCTCGAAGATCGTGCCCGTGTAGTACCCCATGCCGCGCACGAGGAACGGGTCGAAGCGCAGGGCGGCGGGCCCGCCCACAGCCTCTCCGATGCCGACGAGGTGGTCGACGACGTCGTCCGGAATTCCCTGCGGCAGCAGTGCGCGGATCTGCGCGGCGCCGTAGGGCTCGGTCGGCTCGGCAAGCCCGTCGAGAAACTCCTCCAGGGCCGTGACGGCCTCGTCGGCGGATCCCCGCTCGCGCAGCTCCGCCGCGACACCGGAGGGGCCGATCTTGTCGAGCTTGTCGATCGTGATGAGTGCACCGGGACGGTCGGTCACCGGGAATCCGAATACGTCGAGCATCGCGTCGAGCGCGCGTCGGTCGTTGATGCGGATCGTGACGTCGCGGAGGCCGAGCGTGGAAAATGCGTCGAGCGACGCGGCGAGCAGCTCGGCTTCCGCGCGCGGGGTCGCATCGCCGATGATGTCGATGTCGCACTGCACGAACTGGCGGTAGCGCCCCTTCTGGGGCCGCTCCGCGCGCCACACGGGCGCGATCTGGATCGCCCGGAACACGCCGGGGAGGTCGCCGCGGTGCGACGCGTAGAAGCGCGAGAGCGGAACCGTGAGGTCGAACCGCAGGCCGAGGTCGGCGAGGTCGGCGGGATCCGCCGCGCTGCGCAGCTTCTCGGTCGTGAGAGCGCGCTTCATCACCGTGAACGCGAGCTTCTCGTTGTCGCCGCCGAGCCCGCCGTGCAGGCGCGCGTAGTCCTCCATCACGGGCGTCTCGATCTCGTCGAAGCCGTGCGCCTCGTAGCGATCCCGGATCATCGCGAGCACCTGCTCGCGGCGTCGCTTCTCGGCGGGAAGGAAGTCGCGCATGCCGCGCGGCGGGTTCACAGTAGCCATAGACCTTCCATTATCTCAGGCGTCGCGCGCGGACCACACCGCCCGCTACTCGGCGGCGCGGATCTCCTCGGCGACGTCCCGCGTCCGGCCACGGAGGGCACGCTCGGCGTCCCAGCCGCGCACCCGTGCGAGTGCGACGAGCGCGAGAAGCGCCTCACCCAGCTCCTCCTCGCTGGCTGGCAGCAGTTCTTCCTCGCCGGCGGCCTCGAGCGCCTCCGCCGCGAGAATCTCCTCGGCGAATTCGAGCCCGGCTCCGACCTTCTCCCCCTTGCCGAGCACCTTCTGAGCCCGGGCCAGTGCGGGCATGCCCGCGGGGATCCCGTCGAGCACCGAGGTGCGTTCGCGCTTCTCGTCGGCCTTCGCGGCGTTCCACAGTTCGAGCACGCGGTCAGACGTCTCCGCGGTCTCTCCCGCGAACACGTGCGGGTGGCGGCGCGTCATCTTGTCCGCCAGGTCGCCCGCCACATCGTCGATCGTGAACTCGTCCGACACGGCGGAATGGAACAGCACCTGCCATAGCAGGTCGCCCAGCTCCTCGCGCAGCTCCGCGGCGGATCCGCTCTCGACGGCCTCGATCACCTCGGCCGCCTCCTCCGTGAGATACGGCACGAGCTTCTCGTGGGTCATCTGCTGTGACCAGACGCAGTCGGCGCGGACGCGATCCATCACCTCGGCCGCGCGGCGCAGCCCCTCACCGATTTCGCTCACGGCCCCACTCTGCCACGTCAGGTGCGCTCGGCGAGGCGGCGGTAATGCCGTGCGCGAGCGCTGACGAGGAATGCCGCCAGGATCAGAGAGATGAGGGATCCGAGCAGCACACCCAGCACCGCTTCGTCGGCGACGACTTTGTCGGTGAATGCAAGTCGTGACAGCAGAAGCGACACCGTGAAGCCGATCCCGCCGAGGGCAGCCGCGGGCAGGATGTCGGCGACAGGCAACTCAGGCTTCTCACCCTTCTTGCGCCCCACGAACATCGCCAGCCAGCCGAACAGCGTGATGCCGATCAGCTTGCCGACGGGCAGCGCGACGAGGATCCCCCAGAGCGCAGGAGAGAGCTCGTCGAGCGCCACCTGCGGAATCACGACGAGCGCCGAGAAGAATGCGAAGATCGGCAGGATCAGCGCGTTGATCCACGGCTCGAGCACGTGCCGCGCCTGCATGCCCTCGTGCTGCCGGATCAGCAGGCCAAGGAGAACGCCGGCGATGGTCGCGTGAATACCCGACAGGTAGGTGAACGCCCAGGCCGCCAGCGCCACGATCACCATCGCGATCACGATCGTCGGGGTATTCAGGCTGCGGCGCAGACGGCTCAGGATCGCGAAGACGAGGATGCAGGCGAGGCCCGCCAGCATCATCCCGAAATCGAGGTCCGTCGCGAACAGCACCGCGATGAACACGATGCCGACGATGTCGTCGATGATGGCGAGGGCGAGGAGGAAGATGCGCACCTTCGTCGGCAGTCCCTTGCCGAACATGGCCAGCACACCGAGCGCGAACGCGATATCCGTCGCGGTGGGGATCGGCCAGCCGCTGTTCGTCTCGGGCCCACCGGCGATGGCGAGGTAGACGGCGATCGGCACGATCACGCCTCCCGCCGCGGCGATGGCGGGCTTGATCGCCTTCGAAAGGCTGTTCAGCTGGCCGCGCGTCATCTCGTACTGCAGTTCGACGGCGACGCCGAAGAAGAAGATCGCGAGCAGCAGATCCGCCACCCAGTGCGATAGCGAGAGGTTCAGACCCAGCGAGGCCGGACCGATCTCGAGATGGCTCCACTCGATGACCCGATCGCCGAACGGCAGATTCGCGACGATGAGGCCGAGGGCGGCGGCGCCCAGTAGGAGGAACGCGGGGAAGCGCTCAGAGCGAAGCAGCGACATAGAATCCTTCGGATCGCGGGTGATTCGCGAGCAGCGCAGCTCGCTCAGCCGACCAGACTTCCCGGCACACCTCGGGCAAGCTTACTCGGGACGCGGATCCGGCACAGTCGACAGCGGGAACAGCGCGTCGAGCAGTTGGCGCACCCACGTCACGAGGTCTGCGTCGGCGAGCGGCTCGCCGCCGCTCATCGGCAGCGGGACGATCAGCGCGTCGCCCCCGGCGACGATCTTC
>JAJYSF010000112.1 GCA_021793715.1 Actinomycetes bacterium | reverse complement strand
CGTGTTTACCAGCTCGACTTGGTGATGCCCGGCAGCTCGCCGCGGTGCGCCATCGAGCGGAAGCGCACGCGGGACAGGCCGTACTTCGAAAGCACACCACGGGGGCGGCCATCGATGACGTCACGCGAGCGCACGCGGACGGGCGAGGCGTTGCGGGGTAGCTTCTGCAGCCCAACGCGCGCGGCCTCGCGCTCCTCGTCCGAGGCGTTCGGGTTGACGAGGGTCTTCTTCAGCTCGTGACGCTTCTCGGCGTAACGGGCCACGATCTCCTTGCGCTGTTCATTGCGCGCAATCTTGCTCTTCTTAGCCATACTCAGCGCTCCTCGCGGAAGTCAACGTGCTTGCGGACGACCGGGTCATACTTCTTCAGCACGAGGCGGTCAGGGTTGTTGCGGCGGTTCTTCTTCGTCACGTACGTGAAGCCCGTTCCCGCAGTCGAACGAAGCTTGATGATCGGACGAACGTCCTGCTGCTTCTTCGCCATCAGAGCTTCACCCCCTTCGCGAGAAGGTCCTTGACGACCGACTCGATTCCCCGTGCGTCGATGACCTTCATCCCGCGAACCGACACGTTCAGCGTGATCTTACGACCCAGCGAGGGGACGAAATAGGTCTTCTTCTGCACATTCGGGTCGAAGCGACGCTTGGTGCGCCGGTTCGAGTGCGAGATGTTGTGACCGAAGCCGGGTACGGCTCCCGTCACCTGGCACACAGCAGCCATAGTTCACTCTCCTTCAGTACCGTGGCCCAGACAGGCCACCCAAGATCTCTTGCCTGCACGACCGCCGCCCGCCCGCGAACGGGCTGTGTTCGACCAGCGATCATACGAACTGCACGCAGGAGCGCGCACAGCCAACGATCGAGGCTATCAGAACCTCAGCTCGGCGACTCCCAGCTTCACCAGGGCCCGACTTCACACCAGCTCGAGGCGAACCCGGGGACAGTGACCACGAGTTCGCCCGTGCGTATGTCGTGCACGCGCGTCTCGACGACGCGCGGCAACGGCTGAGCGCCGCGGTCGAACGCGTTGCGCACGATGTCGGGCGCGACGGTCACGGCGGCATACTGCGCGCTCGGCGATGCGCACACCTGCTGCAGTGCGTCACCGGCCGCGACGGTTGTGACATCGGTCACGGATCCGTCTGCTGCCGCGACGATCCGCGAGTCGGCGGGTGTGCCCTCGACCATCTCGGCGTAACCGCGCAGGGTGCCGCCCGTCGCGAGCGGGATCATGTGGCCGAGGATCGTCTCGCCGCCGAGGTCGACGTCGTCGACCGGCACCTCCTCGCCTGAGGAGAGATCCAGCTCGGTGAAGCCCTCTTCGACCCGCCAGATCAGCGCGGTGTACGTCGACCGCGCGACGCCCTGGATTCCGCCGGCCTGCCCGAACGTGGTCGCGGACTCGTCGACGGTGTCGAGCAGCGTGAGGTTGCTCGAGAAGTCGTTGAGCAGCAGCGACGACGTCTCAGGGACGAACCGCCAGCGGTCGATGCTCGGCTCCTCGCCGCCGACCGCGACGGGCTCGGCCGTCTCGCCCGTGGCGAACGCGTCGCGCAGGGATCCGGTGAAGAGCACGTTCGCGCGGCCGGACTCCGCGGTGAGTTCGGCGTCCGAGAACGTGTAGCCGTAGAGCTGTCCGCGCGCGGAGACCTGCAGTCCGGTCAGGGTGCCGTCGCCGGGAACCCCGACCTCGACGGTCTCCCCCGACGCGCGATCGACGACGGTGAGGCTCATCTGCTCGGCGTCCCCGGTCGTCACCGCGAGGTACGCGCTCGTCGCGCGGAAGTCGTCGATCGCGTCCGCGGCGAAGACGGCCGTGACGTCGTCGGATCCGATCTCGTGCCGCACGATCTGATCGGGTCCGTCCGGATCCCGCACCAGGGTCAGCATGCTCGCCGCGGGCGTCGTGAAGCGGGTCTCGAGGTCCGAGTCCGGTCCCGCTCCGATGCCCGTCACCCCCGCGACGTGCACCGTGTAGTCGACGCCGGCATCCAGCGCCGTCGGGAACCGCACGCCGACCGTGCGGCCTGCCGCATCAACGGTGAACTCCGTCGCGGGCTCGACCGTGACCTGCGACGCGTCGATCGGAGCGAGCGCCTGGTCGGCCGTGAAGATGACGCGGCTGCCGGACTCGCGCGTCGCGGCCTCCGGATCCACCTGCACCTCGGTGACGCGCGGCCCGTGCGTGAGGCTCACCGCGGCCGCCCCGACCGAGATCGCGGCGAGCACCCCGACGGTGACGACGAAGGCCAGGACGAACCGGCGCCGATGGCGGGCCGAGCGACGCGTCCTAGTACTCATACGGATCCTCGGGCTCCGCGATGGCCTCGACGCCCGTCGCCTCGATCGCCAGCCCGTCCTCCGCGACGACGATCTCGCCCGTCAGCTCGATCCACTGTCCCGTCTCGAGGCCGGCCGGGAGGCCGTCGCCGACCGGCAGGCTCGCCGACTGCGCGTCGATCACGCAGTGCGTGATGACGAGCCGCGTGAGGCTCGCGGATCCGCCCTCATCGGCCGTGATGAAGCCCGTCAACGCGACCGTCTCCCCCTCGTAGCGCTCCGGGCTCGTCGCGGTGGCGAACGTCGCCGACCAGTCTCCGACGCCGAATCCGGCCGTGTCGACGACGCCGAGCTCGACGTCGTCTGCGCCGGCGAACAGCGGTGGCGCGCCCGTGTCACGCTCCATCGCGAGCTCGGCCGACAGCGCGGCCGGGGGCAGCACGAGCGCGGCGAGCGCGACGACGGTGGCGACGCCTCCGCCCACGACCGCGGCGACGACGCCGAGGCGCGACTCGGAACCGTGGTCGTGCCCGTGGTCCTGATGCTCCTCGCCCGGCCGCAGCGCGAAGGAGGCAACGGTGCCGACGAGGATCAGCACGGCCATCCCGCACGCGAACCAGGCCTGCGCCGGGTTGATGTACAGCTGCAGTCGCCCCGTCAACGTCAGGCTCAGCGTGACGACGGCGAGGATCGCGGCCAGCCCGACTCCCAGCCACCTAGACCACAAGATTCATCACCGTCCCGAGGGCAAACGCCGCGAGGATCACGACGACCACGATTCCGGCGATGGCCCGACCCGTGAACGTCGTGCGCAGCAGCGCGATCATCTTCACGTCGACGACCGGGCCGACGAGCAGGAAGGCGATGAGGGATCCGGTCGTGAACGTCGACGCGAAGCTGAGCGCGAAGAAGCTGTCGACGTTCGAGCAGATCGCGACCGTGATGGCCAGCAGGATCATCGCGACGATCGACAGCACTGGGTTCGAGCCGATCGCGATGAGCGCGCTGCGAGGGATGACGACCTGCACGGCGCCGGCGATCGTGGATCCGAGGATGAGGGCCGGCATCACTGCGCGCAGCTCGACGACGAACTGCGCGACGCTCCGTCGGACGCGCGATCCCCCTGCCTGCTCGGCCTCCTCGCAGGCGAGCTGGAAGCGGTCGGTGAGCAGAGTCTGCGGATCCGGATGACGACTGTAGAGCCAGCCGATCAGCAGCGCGATGCCGTAGCCGCCGAGGATGCGCACGACGAGGATCCCATCGTCGAATCCGAACGCCTGGTGGGTCGTGATGATCACGATGGGGTTGACGATCGGCGCGGCGACGAGGAACGCCAGGGTATCGGCGGGCGCGAGGCCGCGCATCATGAGGCCGCGCGCGAAGGGGACGTTGCCGCATTCGCAGACGGGGATGAGCATGCCGAGCGCCGCGAGCGCGGCCCGCCGCGCCCAGGCCTGCTTCGGCAGCACGCGGTGCACGACGTCTGCGGGGACCCACACTTGGATCGCGATCGACAGCACGACGCCGAGAGCGACGAACGGCAGCGACTCGATGAGCACGCTGAGAGCGAGGGTGAGCCCGTCCTGCGCGCGGGTCGGCAGCGGATCGGCGAACAGCTGCGGCAGGAACGCGTCGGCGAGGAACACCGCGGCCACGGCCGCGACGCCGACGCCGAGCGACGTCAGGACTCCGGTGCGGGAGAGAGGACGGCGGCCGGTCGCCCGGGCGCGCCCGGAGCCGGCGTCGTCGTGTCGGCGAGCGCGGCGAAGAGTCTCCGTCATGGGCGTTTCAGGCGGCCCGCACGGAGCATTCGGCGCACACGCCGAACACGTCGATCACGTGCTGGGCCTCGGTGAAGCCGTGCGTCGATGCGGTCTCACGCGCCCAGCGCTCGACCGCGCTCGCCTCGATCTCGACCGTATGGCCGCACCGCCGGCAGATGAGGTGATGGTGGTGCTCGGTCATCTCGCACGCCCGGAAGAGGTTCTCCCCCTCCGGGCTCTGCAGGCTGTCGGCCTCACCGTTCTTCGCGAAGCTCGCGAGCGTGCGGTAGACGGTCGCCAGGCCGATGCCGGTCTTGTCTCGGATCGCCGCGTGGAGGTCCTGCGCGCTCACGAAACCCTCGGTCGACGCGAGTGCATCACGCACCGCCTCCCGCTGCCACGTATTGCGCTGTGCCATGCCTGTGAGTCTACGTCGCCGGGATCCGCTCGGCGCGCCCGGACCGGCGGCGACCGACCCGGTCGCGACGCCAGGCGATGAGGCGGCACACGAGGTAGATGAGGAACGAGATGGTCGTGATGTAGGGGCTCACCGGGAGTGTGCCGGCGATGGCGAGCAGGATCCCGCCGGCCGCCGACACCAGACCGAAGACGGCCGCCAGCACGGGGACGCCGACCGGGCCGTGGCTGACCCGCATCGCCGCGGCTGCGGGAGTGACCAGAAGCGCCATCACGAGCAGGGCGCCGATGATGTGCACCGCGGCGGCGACGATCGCGCCGAGCAGCAGCATGAACATCATGCTCAGGCCACGCACGGGCAGACCACGCGCCTCCGCCGACGCGGCGTCGAGCGAGTCGAAGCGCAACGGATTCCACACGAGGACGAGCCCTGCGAGGACGACGGCGCTGATCACGATGAGCCACGTGAGGTCCGGTGCCGTCACGGCGACGATCTGACCGGTCAGCAGACTGAAGCGATTCGCGGACCGGCCCTGATACAGCGACAGGAAGAGGATCC
>JAJYSF010000111.1 GCA_021793715.1 Actinomycetes bacterium | reverse complement strand
CCCTCGATGCCGGTGATGTCGCCGAGTCCGTCGACGGGGACGCCGAGCGGGTCGACCACGCGGCCGAGGTAGCCCTCGCCCACCGGAACGGACAGGACCTTGCCCGTACGGGTGACCTGCTGTCCCTCCTCGATGCCGGCGAACTCGCCCAGCACGACGACACCGATCGAGTGCTCGTCGAGGTTCTGTGCGAGGCCGAGCGTGCCGTCCTCGAATCGGATGAGCTCATTCGCCATGACGCCGGGGAGTCCGTCGACGTGAGCGATGCCGTCGGCCGCGTCCATGACGGTGCCGACCTCGCTCGCGCCAGAACCGGTGGGCTCGTAGGCGGAGACGAAGTCCTTCAGCGCGTCACGGATGACGTCGGGGCTGATGGTGATGTCTGCCATTGTCTTCCTTCGTTGTGCGGGCCTGTCGAGCCCGAGTGCTCCTCTGCGGGAGCGTTCAGCCTGCGAGCCTCGACCGGAGATCGGCGAGGCGGGACGAGATGCTGCCGTCGATCACGTCGTCGGCGATCTGCACACGGATGCCGCCCACGACGTCCCTGTCAACGACCTGATTGATCGAAACGGGGGTGCCGTAGGAGCGAGAGAGTGTGTCGGCGAGGCGGTCGGCCTGCGCATCACTGAGCGGCGTCGCGACGTGGACGGTCGCGACGGTGAGACCGCGCTCCGCTGCGACGACCGAGATCGCGTGGTGCAGCGCCGTGCGGATCCGACGATCACCGGGTTGCTGCACGATGCTGGTCGCGACGAGGAGCGTGCCCTCGCTGACCTGCGCGTCGAGGATCCGCTCGATGAGCTCGCCCTTCTTCGACGCGTCACCGAGACGCGATCCGAGTGCGAGCTCGAGCTCTGGGTTGCCCTCGATGATGCGGGTGAGCTGGAACAGCTCGCCCTCGACGTCTGCGCTGTCGCTCTTGGCGACGGCCCGGATGGCGATCTCCTCGATGCCGACGACGAGGTCCGCCGACGACGACCACCGCTGTTCGGCGACCGTCTGGAGGATCCCCTGCGTGGCGGGCGAGAACGATCCGAAGACCGAACCCACGAGCGCCGACCGTGCATCGGGGGCAGCGGTGTGATCGGCGAGCGCGCCGCTCAGTGCGGACGACTCTCCGGCCGCACGCGCGGCTGCGAACAGCTCGCGCGCGGTGCCGAGATCGACCTGAGCCGACGCGAGCGCCGCGGCACTCGCCGTCAGAGCCTGAGTCGTCGCGCTGCCCATTACTTGGCCGCCTTCTCAGATGCCTCGAGGTCGGCGAGGAAACGGTCCACGACGGCCTGGGCCTTCGCGTCCTCGTTCATCGTCTCCCCGATGACGTTGCCCGCCAGGTCCAGAGCGATCGAACCGACGTCCTGACGCAGCGAGACCATCGCCGACTGACGCTCGGCCTCGATCTGCGTCTGGGCCGACGCGGCGATGCGGTCGGCTTCCGCCACCGCGGTGCTGCGTGCCTCATCGATGATCTTCTTGCCATCGGCACGCGCGCCCTCGCGGATCTCGCCCGCCTCACGACGTGCGTCCGCCAGCTGCTGCGTGTACTCGACCAGCGCGGCTTCCGCCTGGCGCTGAGCCTCGTCGGCCTTCTCGATGTTGCCCTCGATCGCAGCCGAGCGCGCATCGAGCACCTTGTTCAGACGCGGCAATGCGATCCTGATCACCACGAACGCGATGACGACGAAGCAGACCGCAGACCAGATGATGTCGTAGTCGGCGGGGAGCAGAAGGTTCTGGTCCCCCTCTTCCGCCGCGACTGTGACAAGAGCGTTAAGCATCCTGTCTCCTTATCTGTGAGGCGGGTAGGTCAACCGAAGATGAAGGGCGTCGCGATGCCGATGAAGGCAAGGATCTCGATGAATGCGACACCGATGAACATCAGCGTCTGGAGGCGGCCGGCGAGCTCAGGCTGGCGAGCCGTCGACTCGATGGTCTTGCCGACCACGATGCCCAGACCGATGGCGGGGCCGATGGCGGCGAGGCCGTAACCGATGGTCGCGATGTTTCCGGAGATTTCCGCGAGAACCGTCGTAGCGTCCACTAGGTGTTTCCTTTCATATGGCAGATAGCCGGTCGACTATCTGTCGGCAATCAGTGTTCGTCTGCAACCGCAAGCTGGATGTAGACGGCGGTCAGGATGGTGAAGACGTACGCCTGCAGGAAGGCGACGAAGATTTCGAAGAGCGTGAAGGCGAAGCCGAACGCCAGCGCACCGGGCGCGAGGAAGGTCAGCCAGTTGAAGCTGAGCAGGAAGAAGTGCGTCGCGGCGAAGAACAGCACGAGCATGAGGTGGCCGACCATCATGTTCAACAGCAGTCGCAGCGTCAGCGATACCGGACGGAAGATGAAGGTCGAGATGAACTCGATGACCGCGATGACCGGTATGAGATACACGGGCACGCCGCTCGGCACGAGCGAGTTCTTCATGAACTTGCCGACGCCCTGCTTGCGGATACCCGCCGAGATGAACGCGATGTAGGCGACGACGGCCAGCAGAAGGGGCACACCGATGACGCTCGTGCCCTGGATGTTCGTGCCGGGGATCACGCCCATGATGTTGAAGAAGAAGATCCCGAAGAACAGCACCGACAGCAGCGGGACGAATCCCTTGCCCTCGCGCTTTCCGATCACCTGGTAGGCGATCTGCTCCCGCACGAATCCGAAGCCGAACTCGACGATCTGCTGGAAGCGCCCCGGAACGACCGTCATCCGTCGCGTGCCGAGCACCATGAACAGCACGAGCAACACCGTCGCGATGACCTGAACGAGGTTGATACGCGTGAACTCGAAGGGCGTGCCCTCGAAGAGGATTGCTTCCGGGAAGAAGTCGCCGATGGACGGCGGGTGGAACTCGACCTCATCGGCCATCGGTGCGATCGTTCTCGCCTGAGTCAACGCGTGGCTCCTGCTTCTCGCGCAGAACGGTGCCTGCGGGTGTGCGGTGGGAGTGGGGCGATCTTCTGCGGGCCGACGCTTCGCCGTGCCGGCATCCGACGGAAGACCTCGTTCAGACTATCAAAGACTGAGCCGTGCTTTGACACGCTGTAGAAATCCGCCGCGCTCATGGAGTCGGATCGTCGTCGTCACCCGGCAGTTCGATGTCGCTCACGGCCGGGATCCGCATCTTCGCGATCACCGCCACGTCGACGATGACCGACCCGAGAGCCGTGGCGATCAGCGCCCCGTAGAGCACCCCGGGCACCACCCAGTCGAGGCCGAAGACGATGTTCAGCGCGATGATGAGGGCGAGCACCTTCACGAGGAAGACGCCCATGAAGACGCCGAAGAAGATCACGAGGTAGTTCGGCGTGCCGAACCACCGGTTGGCGAAGAGGATCGTCGCCGCGGTGAGCGCCGGGAACACGAACCCGATCACCGAGCCGAGCACGCCGCTTCCGGCCCCCGCGGATCCGCCGACGAAGGCGCCGATGATCGCGGTAACCAAGAGCACCGCGGCGCTCATGATGGCACTCCACAGGAGCACGTTGCGCATGATCGGGTTACTCGAAACGGGCGAGGGTGCCACGGCATTCTCCTGAGGTCGCGGAAGGGTCACACGCGATACGCGCTCTGACGAGATTACCTGCGGGCGCTTTGAACTCCCCGGTCGCCGGGGACCCGAATGCCGTTGACGACGATGAGATCGACCACGAGGGACGCCACTGCCGTCGCCGTCAGTGCGCCGTACAGCGTGCCGGGGTGGATCGCGGCGAGCTGCACCAGCAGCGTCAGGGCGACGAGGAACACGGCGACCTTGATCACAAAGCCGCCGAGGAATGCGAAGAAAGCGATCGCGGCGTATCGGGTCGAGTCGCGACGCCGGGTAGCGAGGAATACCGTGCCGACGGTCAGAATCGGGAAGAGGATCCCTGCCCCCGCCCCGGTCGCGGCGCTACCGAGGCCGGGGACGCCCACCAGCGGCCATGCGACGGCGCACGCGACGAGCCCCACGGCGGCCCACACAATGGCGCTGACGGCGCTGATGCGGTCGACAGGAAGATCACCCAACATGCGCGTTCTCCTCCCCCGCATCGTCCGGGCGGCGCGCCGTACGCGACGGCACGAGGGCGAGCACGAGGCACGCCGCGATGCCGATCACGCCATACGCGACGGCGAGCCAGTATTCGCCGAACCAGTGGCCGCCGAACCAGTCCTCGCCCGTGAAGATGTACATCAGCAGCACTGTGAGCGACGCGATCGCGGTCCAGGCGTAGAAGATGAGCGTCGCGTCGCGGTCGGAGTGTCCCATGTCGAGCATGCGGTGGTGCAGGTGCTCGCGATCCGGTGAGAACGGAGACTTGCCCCTGCTCATGCGCCGGATCACGGCCAGCCCGAAATCGAGCAGCGGCAGCAGCACGACGATGAGCGGCAGAATCACCGGGATCAGCGTGCCGAGAATCTGCGAGCGGCCCGTCACGTCCGGGTCGAGTGCGGCCGGCTGGATCTGCCCCGTGATCGCAATGCCGCTCGTGGCCATGAGCAGGCCGATCACGAGGGCACCGGTGTCGCCCATGAACATCTTCGCGGGGTTCCAGTTGATCGGCAGGAAGCCCGCGCACGCGCCGATCACGACCGCCGCGATGAAGGTGCCGAGGTTGGCGTATGTCGTGGCGCCCGCGTCCCGCACGAGGATGTACGAGTAGATGAAGAACACGCCGTTCGCGATGAGGCAGACGCCCGCAACAAGACCATCGAGCCCGTCGATGAAGTTGACGGCGTTCATGACGATGACGATCGCGAACATCGTCAGGATGATGCTGACGGAGCTGGACCACACCGCGATCCCGCCGATCGGCAGCGCGTAGATCTGCACGCCTCCCCCGATCGCGACGATGCCGGCCGCGAGGAACTGCGCGCCAAGCTTGATGAACCAGTCGAGGTCCCAGAGGTCGTCGGCCAGACCGATGAGGGCGATGACGACCGTGGCTCCGAGCACGGACCAGACGACGCGCGGCTCGATCCAGATGATGTCGAAGAATTCGAAGGCCCGCGAGATGAGGAACGCCGCCACGATGCCGAGG
>JAJYSF010000110.1 GCA_021793715.1 Actinomycetes bacterium | reverse complement strand
GCAACCGCGGGATCATGTCGCATTACTACCGCGCACACGGCGACTATCGCCCGCTCGCCTTCGCGCTCGGCACGGCGGCGACGTTCGCGAAGGAGCTGATCCGCCTCGGTTTCGTCGAGCGCAAGATCACACGCCGCGGCTGGCGCAACCTCTGGACGGGCATGCGTGACGGACTCGCGCTCTCGCGCGATCGGTCGTTCGAGATCATGGCGCCGCTGGAAGACTGACGCCATGCTCGAGATCGGCGACGACACGCGCATCGCGAAGCAGGTCAAGTTCAACCAGGGCGAGCACACGACGCTCCGCGTGGGCGATCGGACCCAGATCTACCGGGGCGGCGAGTTCACGGGCGACATCACGATCGGCGACGACGTGTTCATCAACCGCGACTGCTACGTGCGGCCGCACGTGACGATCGGCGACCGAGTGAATATCGGGCCGTTCGTGCGCCTCATCACAGACACTCACGAGGTCGGCCCGCACGAGCGGCGCGCGGGCGCGGTGCGGCACGATCCGATCGTCGTGGGCGCCGGATCGTGGATCGGGGCATCGTCGACGGTGCTCGCGGGCGTCACGATCGGAGCGGGCGCGATCGTCGCGGCCGGCTCGATCGTCACAGAAGACGTGCCGGACGACGTGCTCGTGGCCGGTGTTCCCGCCCGCGTCATCAAGCGCCTGAAGGGCTAAGCGGCGCGATGACGCCAGCGGGCGCCTCGCGAGTGCGTTCGTGCCCTTTTCGGTGCGGGACGGGGCGACGGGGCACTCGCGGACCGGGGCACGCTCAGGCGCGGATCCGCACGGCGTCGGCAGCCGCGAGCGCTCTGAGGTGACGTGCGATGCTCGCGCGGAGCGCGTCGTGCCGCGCATCGAGGGCGGTCGCGGGGTCGCGCCAGTTCGCAGGATCGTAGAGCCACACCGGACGGCGCACGAGCTCCGGCGCCTCCCACTCGTAACGCGGCCAAATATGGGCGTGCACGAAGGCGTCGTGGTTGCCGAGGACGTCGATGTTGGTGCGCCGAAAGCGCGGATCCGCCTCACGGCACGCGCGTTCGACGGCCGCGGCGAGCAGATCGGCGTCGGCGAGGAACTGCACGCGATCGGCGCGCGGCATCTCCGCGAGCGCCGTCGCGTGCGGATCCTTGCCGAGGAGCACGCAGTAGCCGGGCAGGAACTGGACGTCGCCGATGACGGCGTAGCCGCCGCGAAGCTCGGCGAGCACCGTGGGGTTCTCCCCGCGCACGGCGGATCCGATACGGTCTTCGCGCCAGGTCATGCCCTCGACGGTAGCGGATGACGGGCGTGGTCGCGGCGCGGTTGCCGAACGCGACCGGATGATCGCACGCGCTGAGGGTGGCATCGTCGTCTCCTCGGGAGCGTCCGGGTCATGCGGTCGGTTTCGCGAACACAAGGGGGTCGCTATGAGCGCATCGCGCAGAATGCGCGGCGCACTTCGGCGACGTAGTCGCCCGGCACCTCCAGCATGGGGAAATGACCGCCGCGCGGCGCGTAACTCCACACGCGCAGGTCGCGGAACCGCCGCTCGACCCATGCGCGAGGCAGGCGCTCGATCTCCCGAGCGAACACCGTCACCGCCGACGGCACCTCAATGGGGGCGCGGTTGTCGGGTGGGAAGTTCTCCCAGTAGAACCGTGCCGACGATCCCGCCGACGCGGTGAACCAGTAGAGCGACACCGTGTCAAGGATACGGTCGCGTGCCACGATGTCCTCGGGGCGGCCGTCGTTGTCGGTCCACCCGTGGAACTTCTCGACGATCCAGGCGAGCTGGCCGATCGGGGAATCGGTCAGCGCGTATGCGAGCGTCTGCGGACGCGTCGATTGCTCGAGAGAGTATCCCCCGCACCTCTGCCAGAACGCCCGGGTTTCCGCCAGATCGGCGGCTTCGCGCTCGTCGAGATCGTCGTCCTCGGGCGGCACCTCGACGTAGGGGGTGAAGGAGTGGATCGCCGCGACGCGATCGGGGTGTCGCACGGCCAGCGCAGCCGTCACCCGACCACCCCAGTCGCCGCCCGCGGCGACGAACCGTTCGTAACCGAGCCGCGACATCAGCACGGACCACGCATCGGCGGTCCGATCGACTGACCACCCCGTCTCCACGGGCTTTCCGCTCGGACCGAAACCCGGTAACGCGGGCGCGACGACGTGGAACGCCGGCGCCTCAGGGTCGTCGGGTTCAGCGAACGCACGCGCGACCTCCAGCGGCTCGATCACCGAGCTCGGCCAGCCATGGGTGAGCACGAGCGGCACGGCATCGGCGTGCGATGAGCGGACGTGGAGGAAGACGATGTCCACGCCGTCGATGCGCG
Source organism: Actinomycetes bacterium (assembly GCA_021793715.1). The sequence continues at coordinate 2,710 of JAJYSF010000110.1, read as the reverse complement.
TGACGGCCGGGTCATGAGCGTTGAACTCGTCCTCGAGTCTTCGCCAGTCGTACTGCGTCGCCCAGTACTCGGCGAGTTCCGTCAGGTAGGCGCGCGGGACGCCCTGACTCCAGTCGGCATCCGAGGAAGCGTCGCCGACGCTGACCGTCTCGCGCTCCGGAAGACGCGCCCGGGCGAGCCGGTCGCGCAGATCCGCGACCCGCGCCTCGTCGACCTTCAGCTCGAACGGGCGGATCGCGTCGTCGATGGTCATGTCGTCCTCCTGTCGTCCGAGCGGCGGCGAACCGGCCGCGCTCGATGATCATCCCGCAATGCGCGCCGCGCGTCTCTCCCGTTGCACGATCGGATCCGGCACCGGAGCGGCCGCGAGGAGACGGCGCGTGTAATCGTCCTCGGGATCCCGCAGCACGCGCTCGCGCGTGCCCGTCTCCACCACGCGTCCAAAGTGCAGCACGGAGACGTCGTCGCACAGCTCGTCGATCACCGCGAGGTCATGGCTGATGAACAGGCAGGCGAACCCCAGTCGCTCCTGCAAGTCGCGGAACACCTCGAGAACCTGCGCCTGCACGGACACGTCCAGCGCGCTCGTCGGCTCGTCGGCGATCAGCAGAGCCGGATCCAGCGCGACCGCCCGCGCGATCGCCACGCGCTGCTTCTGGCCGCCGGACAGCTGATGCGGATAGTGACGCCGCTGGCTCTCGAGGCCGACCGAGCAGTTCGTCGACTCCTACCCCCGGATGCACGACGCGCTCTGTGACGGGCGAATCTCCGTGCGGCACGCACGTGCTGTCGTCGACGCGGGCGGGCCGCTCACGCCGGACGCGCGCGCGTCCCTCGATCAGGCGGCGGTCCCGTTCGCGGAGCAGAGCACACCGGGGGATCTGAAGCGCATCGTGAAGAAACAGGCCGCCGAGCTCGCGCCGCTCTCACTACGTGAGCGTCACGAGCGGGAGCGCGCACGTCGTTTCGTCACGCTGACCGAGCGCGACGACGGCATGAGCGACCTGGTCATCTATCTCCCCACCTTCGAGGGGCGCGCCCTGTACGACCGCGCCACCGAGATGGCGAAGATCGTGACGGCCGACCGACGACGCGCGCGACGTGCGCACGACCGCGAAGGCGGGCACGCGGTCGACGACGCGGCGCCTGCTGCTGCGACCGACCTGCGCACGCTGGATCAGCTGCGCGTCGACATCCTCACGGACATCCTTCTGTCGGCGGAGCCGACGGGCCACGACCTTCACGCCTCGGGCACGGGCGCCACGCTCGCGGATGTGCAGGCGACGGTGCAGGTGACGATTCCGGTCGACCAGATGATCGATCCCGACGACGGCACGAGCTGGATCGATGAGGGCGGTCTCGTCTCACCCAACACCGCTCGGATCGTCGCGGGCAGCGCGGCTGGTTGGGAACGGCTGTTCTATCGCCCCGACTCGGGCACCATTGAACGCGTCGACCATTACCGACCATCCGCGGCGCAACGGCGCGCGCTGATCGGACGGGATATGACCTGCAGGTTCCCGGGGTGCACTGTGCCCGCGCGCAAGAGCGACATCGATCACTCGCACGACTATGCGCGCGGTGGTCAGACGGCGCAATCGAACCTCGCGGCGCTCTGCGAGGGACACCACATGATGAAGCACGGCTCGGGGTGGACCCTACGCCAACTCGCCGACGGCGTCATCGAATGGACCAGCCCGGCCGGCCGCACGCATCGCGACGAACCGGCGAGCCGCGTGTTCTTTCAGCCGGCACCGTCACCGACAAGAGACGACGACCGCCCCGAATGGGCACGAGACGGCGACCCACCAGAGAATCGGGGTGACTTCCGCGCACACGTCGAGTCGCTGGAGGCGAAGCGCCGTGCCGACGAGCGGTCCGCGCACGAACGACGCATCGTCCAGGACCGCGACGCCCGCAACAACGCAGCTGCCCGCGCGCGGGCAGCCGAGCGCGCGGACGACAATTCGGACCGGAAGGAAGGGTGGTGATGCGGCCCGACGACCGTCGCACGCCGTCACGCTCTGACCATCGGACTCCTGCTGAGGTCGATCATCGACCGCGCCCGCCCGCGCCGCGCTCGCTGCGCGCGCCTGGCGCTCATACCGTTCACCCGCCGAGGGCGTACACGTTCTCCGAAATCGCGGTCGCCTCGTGGGGCGCGGGAAGGTTGTCCGGCACCACCGTGAAACGACCGAGGGCGCCGCTCGTCGTCAGTCCGGCGCCCGAGCCGCAGGCCATGGTCCACTCGGAATCGTCACTGGCGGCGACCAAGCACACAGGCGAGTCTGCGCGCCCTTCGACGAGCCACAGCGATGTCCCCTTGTATTCGCCGACGTATCGGCTGGTCTGAGCGTCGACGGACGCGAGCGCGACCTCGTCGAGCGCCGGAAGCTCGTCCTGCGCCTCGCGATCCGCGTCGAGGTCGCTGAAGCCGCCTATCGACCCCGCGCAGCCCGCGAGCGTCAGCGCGCCGAGCCCGAGTACGGCGAGGGCCACCGCTCCGCGAATCCGCTGCATGGCGTCCAGTATGTCGCGCGTGAGCGTTGGGCGCACCCCTGACCGCGCCCCGCACAGAGCTCCGGCGGGATCCGGCTGGTCAGTACCCCACTTCGGGTGAGCGCCACCCGCGCCACTGCTCGAACGAGCCCTGCACGAGCTGCGAGGCGGTCCGCTCCCACGTGTGCTTCGACGCGTGCCGGATGTACAT
>JAJYSF010000109.1 GCA_021793715.1 Actinomycetes bacterium | reverse complement strand
ATCTGGGGCGATTCGACCCACGCCAGCGGCGCATCGTCGTGCGGCATCGGTCCTCCGGTGGCGAGCGGCGGGCGGTTCCATCGGAACCGTTCGCTCACCCTCCTCCGGAGGGGTTAACGCCGACGCGCGCTCAGGTGACGAGCTCGTGACGCGTCGATGAATCCTCGGGCGTGAGCACGCGCTGCGGGCCCGCGTAGAGGTTCATGCGGTCGCCGCGCAGGAAGCCGACGAGCGTCATGCCGGCTTCGACAGCCAATTCGACGGCGAGGCTCGACGGTGCCGATACCGCGGCGATCATCGGGATCCCCGCCATTGCCGCCTTCTGCGCGAGTTCGAACGCCACCCGTCCCGAGACCATCAAAATGTGCCCTGCCAGCGGGACGTGGCCATTCATCGCCGCCCAACCGACCACCTTGTCGACCGCGTTGTGGCGACCCACGTCCTCTCGCACGACGATGAGCTCGCCCGTGCGGCCGTCGAACAGCGCCGCCGCGTGCAGCCCGCCGGTCTTGTCGAAGACCTCCTGCTGCGCGCGCAGCGCGTCCGGGAAGGTCGCAAGCATCGCGGCGTCGACCTCCAGCGGATCCGTCGAGACGTCGTACGCCGTCTCCGTGCGCACCGCGTCGATGGACGCCTTGCCGCACACTCCGCACGAGCTCGTCATGTAGACGCGACGGGCCATCTCCGCTCCGGGAAGCGGGACGCCGGGCGCGAGCGCGATGTCGAGGACGTTGTAGGTGTTGTCCGCACCCCCCGTTCCGGGACCGCCGCAGTGAATCGCGCCGACGACGTCGGATCCGGCACGGATCGCGCCCTCGGAGAGCAGGAACCCCGTCGCGAGTTCGACGTCGTGCCCGGGCGTGCGCATCGTGACCGACAGGGGCTCGCCCGCGACCCGGATCTCGAGCGGCTCCTCGACCGCGAGCGTGTCCGGTCGTCGACGCGGCTCGGCTCCGAGCGTGATCCGCGTGACGGGACGGCGCTGCGTGATGCGTCCCATCGGCTACCCGCGTCTCGCGAACCGGACGATGATCGACTTCGATGTCGGGGTACCGCTGTCGTCCGCGAACGATTCGAGCGGCACGAGAACGTTCGTCTCGGGATAGTACGCCGCGGCGTTTCGTCGGGGCGTGTCATAGGACACGAGCCGGAACTCCTCCGCGCGACGCTCCTCGAGACCGTTCGGGCCGTGCCACTCCGACACGAGGTCGACGATGTCCCCGTCCTCGAAGCCCTGGTCGTGGATGTCATCCGGATGCGTGAGCACGACGCGTCTGCCGTCGTGGATGCCGCGATACCGGTCGTCCTTGCCGTAGATCGTGGTGTTGTACTGGTCGTGCGACCGCAGCGTCTGCAGCAGCACGCGCCCGGCGGGAATGTGCGGATACTCGAGGCGGTTGGCGGTGAACATCGCCTTGCCCGTCTCGGTTGCGAACTGGCGGGTGTCTCGGGGCGGGTTCGGCAGGTAGAACGTCCGCCCCTTCTGGATCCGCTCCTCGTACCGCTCGAAGCCGGGGACGACGCGCGAGATGTGATCGCGGATCTGCGCGTAGTCGCCTTCCAGTGCCTGCCAGTCGGCACGCGGAGCGTCCTCGCGCCCCGCGAACACGCGCTCGCACAGGCGCGCGAGGATCGCGACCTCGCTCAGCATGTCATTCGACGGCGGCTCGAGACGGCCCCGAGATCCGTGCACCGCACCCATCGAGTCCTCCACCGTCACGCGCTGGTCGCCCGAGCCGCGGCGATCGCGATCCGTGCGTCCGAGCGTCGGCAGGATGATCGCACGGCGGCCCGTGACGACATGCGAGCGATTGAGTTTCGTCGACACGTGCGCCGTGAGACCGGTCTTCGCCATGCCGGACTCGACGATCGCGGTGTCCGGGGTGGCGCTGACGAAGTTGCCGCCGACCGCGAGGAAGAACCGCACCTTCCCGGCGTCCATGGCGCGGATCGCGGCGACGGTGTCGTATCCGTGTTCCCGCGGCGCCGTGAACGAGAACTCCTCGTCGAGAGCGTCGAGGAAGTCGGTCGGCGGCTTCTCGTAGATGCCCATCGTGCGGTCGCCCTGCACGTTGGAGTGCCCGCGCACGGGACACACTCCGGCGCCGGGGCGCCCGATGTTGCCCTGAAGCAGGAGCACGTTGACGACATCGCGCAGGGTGGCCACGGAGTGCTTGTGCTGTGTGAGCCCCATCGCCCAGCACACGATCGTCTTAGAGGATGCGCGCACGCGCTCCGCGAGCTCGCGGATCCGCTTCTCGTCGAGGCCCGTCGCGACCTCGATCTCGCTCCAGGACACCTGCGCGGCCGCCTCGGCGTACTCGGCGTAACCCGACGTGTGCGCGTCGATGAACGTCGTGTCGAGCACGCCGCCATGGATGGCGTGCTGTTCGATGAGGTGCTTGCCGATGCCGATGAACAGCGCCTGGTCGCCGCCGAGACGGATCTGTACGAAGTCGTCGGTGAGCTGCGTGCCGCCGAGGATCATGCCGCGCGCGGTCTGCGGATTCTTGAAGTGCAGGAGGCCGGCTTCTGGCAGCGGGTTGATCGCGACGATCGTCGCGCCGCGCTGCTTCGCCTTCTCGAGCGCGGTGAGCATGCGCGGGTGGTTCGTCCCCGGGTTCTGCCCGGCGATGATCAGCAGATCAGCGTCGTGGATGTCGGTGATCGACACGGTGCCCTTGCCGATGCCGAGCGTCTGTCCGAGAGCGGATCCGCTCGACTCGTGGCACATGTTCGAGCAGTCGGGCAGGTTGTTCGTGCCGTAGCCACGCACGAGCAGCTGATAGAGGAACGCCGCCTCGTTTGAGGTGCGGCCCGAGGTGTAGAACACCGCCTCGTCGGGATCGTCGAGCGCGCGCAGTTCGTCGGCGAGGATGTCGAGCGCGTCGTCCCAGGACAGCGGACGGTAGTGCGTCGCGCCCTCGTCGAGGATCATCGGGTGGGTCAGGCGCCCCTGCTGTCCGAGCCACCAGTCGTCGTGCGAGCGCAGCTCCTCGATGGAGTGCTCGGCGAAGAACTCCGGTCCGATGCGGCGGACGGTCGCTTCCTCGGCGACGGCCTTGGCGCCGTTCTCGCAGAACTCGGCCATGTGGCGTCGGTCCTCTTCCGGCCATGCGCAGCCGGGGCAGTCGAACCCGTCCTTCTGGTTCACCCGGAGCAGGGTCTCGGCGGTGCGCTTGACGCCCATCTGCTCGAGCGAGATCTTCAGGGAGTTCATGACTCCCGGCACACCGACCGCGTGCGTCTGCCGGGGGCGGACGGTCAGCTTCGACTCGTCGATGTCGTGTTTCGGAGGCCTCGTCACCATGAGGCCATCGTAGTCTGCGCGGCGCAGGTGACGGGCAACCGGTCGCCCAGGTCGTACGGTGGTGCCATGAGCGTGATCTCGGCGGTGCGGGCCCAGCGGCGATCGCCCCTGTTGCAGGTCGTGAAGTCCTCCGTTGCGACGCTCGCCGCGTGGTTCCTGTCTGTGCTGATGATCCCGGACGGCCCTGCCCCGGTGTTCGCCGCCATCGCCGCGCTCCTCGTCGTCCAGCCGAGCGTCAATCAGTCGATGCTGAAGGCCGTCGAGCGTTCCATCGGCGTGCTCGTGGGCGTCGTGGTGGCCTCCGCGCTCGGACTGCTGCTCGGCGAGGCGTCGTGGGTGCTGATGGTCGCGATCGTCGTCTCGCTCGTCGGCGCCTGGGCGCTGAAGATGACGCCCGGCACGACGAACCAGGTCGGGATCAGTGCACTGCTGATCCTGACGCTCGGGGCGAGCACCCCCGACTACGCCGTGGCACGCGTGGTCGAGACGATGATCGGCGCGGTCATCGGGTTCGTGGTCAACCTCGTCCTGGTCCCGCCGGTGGCGGTCGGTCCGGCACATCGCGCGCTCGACGCGCTCGGCGACGAGGTCGCCGCCACGATGGAGCGCCTCGCATCCGCGCTCGAGGCGCCGCAGTCACCGGCTGCGCGCGAAGAGCTGCTCCTCACGGCCCGCCTGCTGCGTCCGATGCGCGTCTCGGCCGAGACCGCGATCGACGACGCGGCGGACTCGCTCACGCTGAACCCCCGCGGGCGACGTCATCGGCGGGAGCTCACCGACGTGCGCGACCTCCTCGGCCGTCTCTCCTCCGTCGTGACCCAGGTGCTCGGCATGACGCGCGCCTACTACGACCGATACGACGACGACCTGGCGAACGAGCCGGCGGTGATCGGCATCGCCGAGCAGCTGCGCCGCGCCGCCCACGACGTCCGCCTGGAGCTGCGCCGCACGCCGACCGCGAACGCGGATCCCGCCGTGACCGAGACCCTCCCGGCACTCACCCGCCCGTACACCGTCGTCGCGCCGACCGGCGACCACTGGATCCTCATCGGAGCGCTTCTCGAGGACCTGCGCCGGATTCACGGTGAGGTCTCGGGCGACGAGGCCTGAGGCGCACGGTAGCGTGGGACGCCGTGTTCCACATCGTCTTCTACGAACCGCGCATCCCGCCGAACACCGGCAACGCGATCCGCCTCTCTGCCATCACGGGCAGCACTCTCCATCTCGTCGGACCTCTCGGTTTCGACCTCTCGGATGCGAAGCTGCGCCGCGCCGGGCTCGATTACCACGATCTCGCGCACGTGCGCGTGCACGCGGATCTCGATGCGGCTCTCGATGCGCTCGCCGAACTCGGAGTCGAGGCGCTCTATGCCTTCACCGGACACGCGACGCGCGCATTCACCGACGTCAGCTACGCCCCCGGCGATGCACTGCTGTTCGGCCCGGAGCCCACCGGCCTGCCCGATGAGGTGCTGCACCACCCGCGCGTCACCGACCTCCTGCGGATCCCGATGCGCCCCGGCGTGCGCTCGCTGAACCTGTCGAACGCCGCGGCCGTCGCGACGTTCGAAGCGTGGCGCCAGAGCGGATACTCCGGCAGCGCGTGAGCGCCGTGTGACGTCGACGCGTTTCAGTCGGCGCGCTTTCGACGAACAGTGCGGACTGTGACGGGGACGAGCACCCAGGTCACCACGGCGATGGCGGCGAGCACCGACCCTGCGATCCATCCCGACGATCCGCCGACCACGACGAGATCGG
>JAJYSF010000108.1 GCA_021793715.1 Actinomycetes bacterium | reverse complement strand
GCTGAGCGCATCCTCCGCGTCATGCAGGTCCACGGCGTACATCGAGTACTTGCCGCTCGCGGCCCCGCGGCGCGTTCCGCCGTCGCCGCGCAGCCACGGGTACTTCAGCACCGCCGCACGGACGGCGCGCGTGAGGTTCAGGCCGACACCGGGCGTGTTGTGTTCGTCGAGTCGTGCCAGGATCCGGTAGGTCTGCGCGTTCCCCTCGAAGCCCTCGGTCAGCTGGAAGCGTCCGCGCGCCAGCCGATCGAGCGTCTGCTCTCCGAGATGACCGAACGGCGGGTGGCCGACGTCGTGCGCCGCCGACGCGGCCTGGACGACGACCGGATGGCAGCCGCCGAGCTCGGCGACGACGTCGCCCATGGCACCCTCGTCGCGGTGAAGGTGCATCGCGATGGCGCGCGCGACGGCCGACACCTTCACGGAATGCGTGAGCCGGTTGTGCACGGCGAGGCCGGCGCCCGTCTGCGCGATCACCTGGGTGACGGCCGACAGACGCGAGAAGTACGGCGAGAAGCGGATGCGCTCGATGTCGACGCGGAAGTGCGGGTTGTCCTCGGCGAGCTGGAACTCATCGAGCGCTTCTTCGGCGCGACGTCCCGTGCGCGGATCGTGGCTCATCATGGGCCCATCCTGTCGCATTCCCGGCCGCAGGTCACCGCGGGCGCGCCACCCTCGCGGCGCCTGCCGTCACAGAATGCCGCAGAATGGAGCAACGTGACTGAACCCACATCTGCCTCCCGCCGCACGCAGAACCGTTCGTCGTCGTCCGCACCGGCGATCGATTCGGACGACGACGCGCGCCTGCGCGAGATCGACCGCGCGCTCGAGGCGGCGCGCGCGGACGTCGAGCGACGTCTCTCCGACGCGCGTCGTGCGAACGGAGGCGCGGGCCAGGACGCCATGGACCGCGATATCGCCGTGCATCGTCTGGTGTCGCGTCAAACCGTCCTGCGTCGCTTCACCCGAGACCTGTGTCTCGGCAAGATCGTGCCGGCGGACGGCGGCGAGGAGCTCTACATCGGTCGCACCGGACTCGTCTCTCCCGAGGGGAAGCGTCTGCTCGTGGACTGGCGCGCGCCGGCCGCCGAGCCGTTCTTCGGGGCCACGCACGAGGATCCGATGGGGCTCGCGATGCGGCGACGCTTCCTCTGGCAGCTCGGGCACGTCGTCGACTTCTGGGACGAGGTGTTCGACCCGCAGCTGCCGACCGATTCGCGCGCGCTCGACGAGCACTCCGCGTTCATCCGGAGCCTCGGCGGATCCCGCTCGCCCCGAATGCGTGACGTACTCGGAACCATCCAGGCCGATCAGGACCGCATCATCCGTGCGGGGTCCCGCGACGCGCTCGTGGTCGACGGCGGGCCGGGCACGGGCAAGACCGTGGCGGCGCTCCACCGCGCGGCCTACCTGCTGTACGCGGACGCGCGCGTGTCGCGGACGGGCGGAGGCGTGCTGTTCCTCGGGCCGAATGACCGTTACCTCTCGTACGTCGACGACGTGCTGCCGAGTCTCGGCGAGGACAGCGTGCGAATCGCCACGCTACGCCGACTCGTCGCCGAGGGAGACGGCGCGTCAGTCGAAGCGGATCCGCGGGTGGCGGCGATCAAGGGGCGGACCGAGTGGGAGCACACGATCGCGACGATCGTGCGCGAGTACGAGCGCGTTCCCGACGAGCCGACGGTCGTGGCGACATCGTGGGCAGACATCGACATCGAACCGGACGAATGGGCCGAGGCTCTCGAAGCGGCCGATGACGGGACGCCCCATAACGAGGCACGGGACGCGGTGTGGAACCAGCTGCTCGATCTGGTCACCGCGAAGGTGACCGAGATGCCGCCGCACCTCGCTCGACGAGAGCTCGAGCATCATTCGGGCCTGCGCGAGACGTTCGACCGCGTCTGGCCGATGCTGTCGCCCGCCGGGCTGGTGGCCGCGCTGTGGACTTCACCGCCGCTCATCGCGCGTCACGCCGCGTGGCTTTCGGATGACGACGCCGAACGGATCCGTCGCACCGAGGGAACGGCCTGGACGCTCGCCGATCTTCCGCTGCTGGACGCGGCACGCGACCTCATCGGCGATCCGGCCGCCACGGAGCGCCGCCTGGCGCATGCGCGCGCCCTCACCGCGGAACGCGAGCGGATCGAAACCGTCGTGGAGTACCTGCACGACGCGGACGAGGACGGAGAAGGCACGTCGCTGATGCTCGACGCGTCGGATATGCAGGAGCGCCTGATTGACCCGGGCGCGTTGCCCACGCTCCCCACCGACGCCCTCGCCGGCCCGTTCGCACATGTGATTGTGGATGAGGCGCAGGAGCTGTCGCCCGCGGAATGGCGCATGCTGATCCGGCGGTGCCCGTCGAAGAGCTTCACGATCGTGGGGGATCGCGCGCAGGCACGCCACGGATTCACGGAGACGTGGCAGCAGCGACTGACCTCGCTGGGGATCGCCCGGTCGACGGTCGCGGAGCTGACGATCAACTACCGCACGCCCGCGGAGATCATGGCGGAAGCGGCGCCGGTCATCCGCACGGCACTCCCAGACGCGAACGTGCCGACGTCGGTGCGCGAGACGGGGCGCCCCGTCCAGCACGCTCGGGTGGGCGACCTCGCGACGATCCTCGAGCGATGGCTCGGCGAGCACGATGCGGGCGTGGCGTGCGTGATCGGATCCGCCGACGTGCCGCCCCTGCCCCGCGTCACGGCGCTGACACCGCCGGAGGCGAAGGGACTCGAGTTCGACCTCGTCGTGCTCGTGGATCCCGAGTCCTTCGGCGACGGCGTCACGGGTGCGGTCGATCGCTACGTCGCGATGACACGTGCCACCTCGGAGCTCGTGATCCTCACGTCCTGACCGCCTACCGGGCCAGGGCGGCGCGGCGTATACTGACGGCATGTCGGATCCGCGTGCAGACGCTGCGCGATACCGCGCGGAACGAGACGGAGAGTCCGAAGAGCAGCACACCGGACCGCCGCAGTGGACGACGCGCGAAGAGCGGATCTCGGCGGTCGAAGCGTCGATTCAGCTGGCGATGCGCCGCGGTGAGTTCGACAACCTGCCGGGCGCGGGCAAGCCGATCGACGGGCTTGACGGGGGACATGACCCTGACTGGTGGATTCGGCGGAAGATCGAGCGCGAGAATCTCACGGGTCTGGCACCGCCGGCGATCCAATTGCGAAACGAACACCGTGCAATGGAGGCCACGCTCGATGAGTTCTCGCGCGAAGAGGACGTGCGAGCCCACCTCGAGGAGTTCAACCGCCGCGTCAAGCGGGCGCGGATGCAGTTGGAGGGCGGACCGCCCGTGGTGACGCCGCTACACGACGTCGACGACGACCTTCGGGCGTGGCGGGATCGGCGCGCGGCGCGACGCGAGCGGGTCACCGAGGAACAGCGACCCAGCGCGGTCCCGAGGCGCGGGTGGCGCCGCCGATGGCTCGGCGGCGCGCGCTGACCGGGTATCGCCCTGGACAGCGATACGGTGACGTGATGTCGAGATCCCTTGTGTTCCCGATCCTGGCCGTCGCCGCCGTCACCCTCGCCGGATGCGCGAGCGAGCCGACCCAAGACGAATCGGATGACTGGTTCGCGTCGATCTCCGAGCGCCCGCCGATGTCGGACACAGACTTCGGCACGGGGGCTCAGGTGGGTGCGGAGCCGAACGGCGCGTCCTTCGACTGGACGGAGGAGCCGACCGACATCGCGGTGATCCGTGCGGCATGCCTCGGGGACGGGCATCGCGCGACAATCGCGTGGGAGATCACGACAGACGCCGAGGCCGACGGACCGACCGGCGCCTCGGAGGAGGTCGAGTGCACGGGCGACTTCGTAGACCTCTCCTCGACCGCCGACGGGATGGCGGACGTCGCGGGCATCTCAGTCATGATGAGCTCCGACGGCGAGCAGATCCCGGTCGCGTTCTCGATCCTCACGGGCTGAGGTGGCCTGAGCCTCAGTTAGCAGCCGCGGCGAAACTCTGAGACGGCGCGGACGAATTCCGGATGATCCATCGGGCGGTGCCCGTGGCCGGGCAAGACAAGATGTTCGGCGCCGACCTCGATGAAGCGAGCGGCAATGATCTCGTACTGCTCGTTCCAGCCGCCCGTCACGACGAGCGTCGGTGTCCCTGCGAACCACTCGAGATCGATGCCATGTCCCCAGGGGAGGGATCGAGCGCTGAACGACTCCGCAGTCGCGCGTTCCCGTTCCCACGACGACGAGCTCGCAGGGCCGCCGAACATGAGTGGGCGCACGCGTTGCCAGAAGGCCCACAGGCCGTCGCGCTGCAACGCACCGTGCGCATCCTCGATGGCCTGAATATGTGTCTCGACGGAGGGCTCCCCGCGTGCGAGATCATAGAACGCCGGCTCGACGAATACGAGCGCCGCCGCGCGATGCGCCCGGTGTGCGAGGGCCGCGACGACGGCGCCGTAGGAATGGGCGAAGTACATCGAGTGAGACGCGGGCGGAACGCGCTTCGCCGAAACGGACGCCGACAGACGCGGGTCGAATGCGACGAACTCATCAGCATCCTCCGACGTGGGCCACGCCTGCGTCCGCGGGCGCGATGCTGAATGGAAATACGTTGACCGCGAAATCATTGGCCAGACTCTATCTCCGCAGCGCGCGATTCGTGCGCGCGGTGGCGGGCGCGGTCCACGGATCCTCGGGCCACGGGTGCTTGGGGTAGCGGCCGCGCATCTCCTTCCGGACCTCTTGGTATGGGCCGTTCCAGAAGGACGCCAGGTCGTCCGTGACGGCAAGCGGTCGCCGCGCCGGGGAGAGCAGGTGGAACTGCACGGGAATGCGGCCGTCCGCAAGTCGTGGTGTTTCGGCGAGCCCGAACACCTCCTGCAGCTTCACGGCGACGACAGGGCGGGCATCGGGATCCTCGGGATACTCGATGCGCACGCTCGAGCCTGACGGCACTGCGAGGTGTTCGGGAGCGAGGGCGCCCAGTCGCGCCGCGTCTGGCCAGGGCAGGATCCGCTTCAGCGCCGTGACGAGGTCGATGTTGTGGAGTGACGGTTGCCGCAGGTCGGCGCTCAGCCACTCGTCGAGCCGGGCGACGAGGGCGCCGTCTGACACAT
>JAJYSF010000107.1 GCA_021793715.1 Actinomycetes bacterium | reverse complement strand
AACACGGCCTTCCGCATCGCGCAGGAGGTCTACGGGGAGTAGGGCCGCAGGTCCGTGGGCGACGGCGGTGTTGCGGCTCCGCCGTGTTTCTCGCAAGGCGGAGGAGTGATGGCGGGCCGGGCGCCCGGTGAGCGACGACAACGCAGCGAGGAACACGGCGGACTACGCTGGGGGTATGCGCGAGATTCGTGAGCTGGACACTGTCGAACTGATTCTCGAGGCGCAGGGGGTGCTCGACGCGATCCGTGGACCCGAGCGGGTTGTGGACGCCGGCACGCTGCGCGCTCTGCAGCAGTCGGGCAACTACGCCGTCGGGTTCTTCGACGAGGGCCGCATGGTCGGCGCCTCGGTGGCGTTCTTCGGCGAGCCCTCGAGCCGATCGATGCACTCGCACATCACTGCGCTGCTGCCGGAGTTCCGTGGCCGCGGCTGGGGCCGCGAACTTAAGGAGCACCAGCGTCAGTGGGCGCTCTCACGCGGCGTCGGCAACGTGACGTGGACATTCGATCCGCTCATCGCCCGCAACGCCCACTTCTTCCTCACGGTGCTGGGCGCGAAGGTCACGGGCTACGCCGTGAACCAGTACGGAATCTTCGGCGGCGGTGACGCGGGCGACGAGAGCGACCGCCTCGACGTCAAGTGGGCGCTCGCCGACATCGCGAAGCATCCGCAGAACGGCGACGTCGTCGAGACGCTCTCCATTCCGCGCGATGTCGAGCAGATGCGTCGCGAGGATCCCGCCGAGGCCCATTCGTGGCGCATGAAGTTGCGACGCGAGATGGCGGTGCTCACGAACCGCGGGCTCAAGATCGGCGGCTTCGAGGCCGACCGCGGCTACATGTTCGTCACGGCGTAACGCTCAGCGCCGCAAGGCGACGGGCCGCACCGCGAGATGCCGCTCCGATGTGACTCGCCACACTTTGCGCTCCCGCACGCGTTTTCGTCGCCATCTCTGGCGACCCATTCAGGGGCCAGACGGTGGGTCGCCAGAGATTGCAGGTTGACGCGCCGAAATCCTGCAATGTGTGGCGACCCAGTAGCGGGGATGCGCTCAGCGGCGCGGCATCGAGGTGTATTCCTCATCGGCGCGTGCGCGCGGGATGACGAGGGTCAGCACCAGTGCGACGAGCGCGGCGGCGATGGCGATCCAGAAGCAGGTCGCGAATGCGGCAGCGGTGGGGACGCCGACGCCATTGCGCGGAACGCTCATGGCGGCGAGCACGCCGCCCATCACAGCGGCGGCGCTCGAGGTGCCGACCGAGCGGAAGAGCGCGTTGAGCCCGTTCGAGACGCCCGTCTCGTTGGCGGGCACGGATCGCATGATGATGATCGGCATCGCTGCGAACGAGAAGGCGATGCCGACGCCGATGAGGCAGTTCGCGATGACGATGTGCCAGACCTCGGTCGACCAGAGCAGCACGAAGCCGTAGGCGACGACGATTGCGATGGTGCCGAGCGTGAACAGCGCGCGTGGCCCGAGCAGGCGCTCCAGGCGGCCGGACAGCGGAGCGAGGCTCATCATGATCAGGCCCGACGGCATGATGCACAGCGCCGCCTCCATCAGCGTAAGTCCGAAGCCCACCCCGGTGTCGGCGGGCAGCTCGAGGAGCTGCGGGAACGAGATGTTGGATCCGAACAGTGCGAACCCCATGCCGATCGCCGCGAGGTTGGTGATGAGCACGGCGGGGCGAGCGGCGACGCGCAGATCGACGAGCGGTTCGTCGACGCGCAGCTGATACCAGCCCCATACGAGCAGGGCGATCACGCCCACGGCCACGGAGCTGAGCGCGATCGGAGACGCCCATCCCCAGTCGGCCCCGCGCGAGACGTAGAGCAGGAGCCCGGAGAGGCCGATCGCGAGGCCGACGGCGCCGACGACGTCGATGCGGCCCGGATACAGGATCGTGTCGGGCGGCACGACGATCCAGATCGCCACGAAGCCGATGACGCCGAGCGCGAGTGACATCCAGAACAGCATGTGCCAGTCGTAGTTCTCGGCGACGAACGCGGACACGGGTAGGCCAACCGCGCCTCCCACGCCCATCGTGGCGCTCATGAAGGCGATCGCCGTGCTGAGGCGAGCGGGAGGGAGGACATCGCGCATGACGGCGATGCCGAGCGGGATCACGCCGGTGGTAATCCCTTGCAGGCCGCGGCCGATGATGATGCCGATGATTGACTGCGACACAGCCGCGATGAGGGACCCGAGGACGAGCGCGCACAGCAGGATGAGGATGACACGCCGCTTGCCGAACATGTCGCCCAGGCGTCCGGAGATCGGCGTGGCGACGGCGGCGACGAGGAGCGTGATCGTGACGACCCACGTGGTGTCCTCGCGTGACGCGTTCAACAAGTGCGGCAGTTCGGCCTGCAGCGGCACGACGAGCGTGTACATGAACGCGGAGCTCAGACCATTGAAGGCGAGCGCGGCAACAATCGCCCACCCAGGTGCGCGACGGGTGAGCCGCTTGCGGGAGCTCTCACCGTCGTCGTTCACCATCTGAGCCTATCGAACGAAGGGGAACGGGCCTCCATTCCGTTCGCGGTACATAACGCGAGATCGCTGTCATACTCCGCCGCGAGGCTGTTGCGTTGACCGACGTCTCGCGTACGGTGGCGCCATGACGATCGCCGACGACTGGATCCCGCACCGCCGCGCCTCCGACCGTGAGCTCGTGGGGTGGATCCGCCCCGTTGGCGACGACTGGCAGGCGATGTCGCTGTTCGCGCAGCCCATGACGGATGCGGTCGACTGGGACGTCGCCGAGGACACGCTCGAGAATGCGAGCCTCGCGTGGATGGCCGAGCCGTGGATCCTGGTACGCAGCGGGCAGCCGATTCGCGTGCGGCTGACCGAGTTCCGCCCCGACATCGACGGATCCCCGGGACGAGTCGTCGTGAAGACCGACGACTTCGGCGCGATCGATGTTCCGTATGAGCTGATCGAGCTGCCGTGGCCGCCGCCAGCCGAGCTGCGGCCGCTGACGGAGGCTGACCGCGCCGCGCCCTGGCGGTGACAACCTAGCCAAGCTAGACTAGGGCGCATGGCGACGGCAACGGGAGCGACCACGCAGGTCAACATGCACGAGGCAAAGTCTCAGCTCTCGGCGCTCGTCGAGCGCGTGCTCCAGGGCGAGACCGTGACGATCGCGCGTGCGGGAACGCCCGTCGTCGACCTCGTCGTGCACCGGCCCAGGAAGGTCATCTTCGGACTCGGCAAAGACGAGTTCGAGTTCGATCAGGAGGCGTTCGACGCCGCGGACGACGAGGTGTGGGAGCTCTTCGGCGTGGACAACGAGCAGGACCAGGGTCTGTGAACCTCCTCGACACCAGTGCCCTGTTGTGGATGTATCTCGACGATCGCCGCCTGGGCACGGAGGCACGCGAGCGCATCGCGAACAACGGACCGAGCTTCTATTCGGCGGTCTCGGTCGCTGAGATCACGATCAAGTCGGCGCTGGGGAAGCTCCCACGTCCAGGCGGCGACCGTTTTCCCGAGGTGTTCGGCGAGATGGGGCTGTCGGAGATGCCACTGAACTCGCGCCAGGCCGCGGCGATGCAGGATCTTCCTGGCCTCGCGCGGCACGACCCGTTCGACCGACTCCTTGCCGCGCAGGCGTACGACAATCGCTGCACGCTGCTCACGGCCGACCGCCGGTTGCTGGAGTCGGGGCTCCGCTGGATCCGCGACGCGCGCGTGTGAGGCGCCGCAGTCGCGACAGGGAGGGGCCGCGGGGTCAAGAGACCGCGACGTCCCGGGGATGATCGGCGTACGCTCGCCTCATGCGCGCGCTGATCATGACCTTCGGTACTCGCGGTGACATCCAGCCGTACGCTGCTCTCGCGGGCGCGCTGTCCCGATCCGGGCACGACGTGACGCTCGCGATTCCACGCGGGATGAGCGATCTCGTGCCGGAGGCCGGATCCGGGAGAATCGACGTCGTCGCGGCCGGATCCGCCATGCTGCGCGCCGTGCAGGAACTCCTCCCCGAGATGTCGGGGGTGCGCGACGCGTCGCGAAGCCTGCGAATCATGCGCGACGCGATGCGTCAACACCTTGACGAGACCCGGCGTGCCGCCGAGGCGGGATCGCCCGACATCATCGTGTATCACCCGAAGTGCCTCGGGGGTCCGCATCTGGCGGAGATGCTTGGAATTCCCGGTGTGCTGTCGCTCCCGCTGCCGTTCTATACGCCGACGGGCGAGTTCCCGGCGCCGTTCTTCGGCGGCGCGTCCTTCGGGCGTCGCGGAAACCGCGCGACCTATGCCGTCGGGCGGGCGTCGTCGGTCATGTACGCGGGCATGATCAGAGACTTCCGCCGCCAACTCGGGCTCGCCGGCGACTTCGGACGCTTCACGAATCCGCTGGTGAACCCCGACGGCACCGCCGTTCACGTTCTCTACCCCTACAGCCGTCACGTCGTCCCCGTGCCAGCGGACTATCCGCCCACGGCGCACGTCACCGGATACTGGTTCCTCGACGCGCCCGACAGCCATCTCTCCGAGGACGTGCAGCACTTCCTCGATGCGGGGGATGCTCCCGTCTACGTCGGTTTCGGATCCATGGGGTTCGGAAAGGGCGCGGAACAGCGTCGCGACGCCGTTCTCGAGGCGTTCGCGCGCACCGGACTGCGCGGCATCGTCGCCACTGGCTGGGGCGGGATCGCGCCCGGCGACGCACCGAGCGACGACGTGCTGATGATCGAGGGTGCGCCGCACGAGGTCCTGTTCCCTCGCTGCTCAGCCGTGGTGCATCACGGCGGCGCGGGCTCCACGGCCGCGGGGCTCCGCGCTGGGAAGCCGAGCCTCGTCGTCCCCTTCCTCGGCGATCAGCCGTTCTGGGGATCCCGGGTGCATGCGCTCGGCGCGGGGCCATCACCCGTGCCACCCAAGCGTCTGGCCCGCGACTTCGCCGACCGGCTCGCGCAACTCGTCGGCGCTCCGAACTACGCACGTCGGGCGATCGAGGTGGGAGACAGGATCCGTGCGGAAGACGGTCTCGCAGAAGGCGTGCGCGTGCTCGAGCGGCTCGCGGAGTGACCGGGGCCGGTGACCGGTCACGAATGTCGGGGGTCTGTGCCATCCTCGTGCCATGACCGCGAACGAGCCCGGAACGCCTGGCGGCACC
>JAJYSF010000106.1 GCA_021793715.1 Actinomycetes bacterium | reverse complement strand
CAGCACCTTGCAGCGATGCGAGGGAGTCGCGGAAGTCGCAGGCCTCGGTGGTGCACCCGGGGGTCATGGCCGCCGGGTAGAAGAACAGCACGACCTTGCGGCCGCGGAAGTCCGCGAGCGCGACGGGGCTGCCGTCCTGGTCGAGGAGCGAGAACTCGGGAGCGGGGGAACCTGGTTCGAGGCGCGTGTCACTCATCGCCCCCACCATACTCAGTCCAGCGTGAGCTCTGCGCGGATCGGGTCGAACTCGATCAGCTTCGCGTCGCTCAAGACTCCGTTGCGGTAGGCCGATTCGATGACGACCGTCGCCGTGGCGATGTCCGTCGGGATCTGGAACACGGCGGCGCGCTCGAACACGTCCGTGAGCCCCTTCGGATCGTTGATCGGCTGGAAGACCTGCTCGCCCGGGCCCTCGAGCCGGATCGACGTCTCGTCGTAGGTCGTGGACTCGCTGACGTGCCAGTCGATCTCGACGGCGAGGTACATCTGCTCGGGCGCGGCCCAGCCGTCGCCCTGGCCGCGGCCGGCGTCGAGGTACGGCGTGGCGATCGCTCCGGTGACCTGGCCCTGCACGGTCGCCGCGCCCGAGATCCAGTGTTCGAACGTCTCGTCGAGCTTCTCCACCTCACCGAGCGTGACTTCGCGTGGCCCTGGGTACGCGTGGGGCACGTCGCTGTGGGTGCGCGTGCCGTCCACGAGGCTCACAGCCTGGCGCGCGTCGGCGGTCTCGATCTCGATGAGGGCGTCCTCGGGGGAGTGATCCTCCGGCACGCTCATGACGACCGTGCCCGTACTGCGGGCATCATCGTTCGACGTGCTGAGCAGCGGCACGCCGTCCGACCCCGGAGTCTTGGCGACCACGTCGGTTCGCGGCGCGGATCCGCGCGGTTCCCACTCCGGATCCGAGGTCTCGTAGTGGCTGACGAGCAGCACGTACCCATCGGCGGCACGCACCTCCGCAGGCGTCTCGCCATCCTCGTCTGCCTCGGGCGCGGATCCGGTGAGGTCTTCGTACGCCGCGGCGGAGATCGACGGGACGACTCCCGCGTGCGTGATCTCGACGGCGAGGCCCGGGGCGTGTACGCCGCTCTCGGCGCCGGATTCGAGCTCCGCCAGCTCGACGTCCCGCAACAGCTGGGTCGTTCCTGCCAGGTCCGCCTGGGCGGTCGGCAGTGACGTGTCGACAGTGGCTGCTTCGGCGGTCTCGCCGGTGGCGCCCTCCGTCGCGGTATCGCCGAACGGGAGCGACAGGCTGCACGAGGCGAGCCCGGCGGTGAGGACGAGGGTGAGGGCTGCTGCTGCGGTGCGACGGGCGCGGGTGTTCATGGGACCTCCGGGTGCGTGACACAAACAGCGATAGACCATACCGGAGAAATCAACAGGTGATGGAATCCCCCGCGGGTGTCAGTGTTCGTCGCGGCGCGCGAACGTCTCCAACAGCCCCTGCAACGAGGACAGCCGGGCCGGCGACACGTCGGGTGACTCGTTGAGCGCGCAGTCCGGGGCCGTCGGGAGGTGGGTGCACCCGCGCGGGCACTGCTCGGCGACGGCGGCGAGATCGCCGAACGCCGCGAGGATGTTGTCCGGGTCGACGTGCCCGAGCCCGAACGAGCGCACGCCCGGGGTGTCGATCACCCAGCCGTCGCCGGCATCCGAGCGGAAGCGCAGCGAGACCGTCGACGACGACGTGTGGCGTCCGCGTCCTGTCACCTCGTTGACGCGCCCGGTGGCGCGGTCGGCGTCGGGGACCAGCGCGTTCACGAGGGTGGACTTCCCCACGCCGGAGTGCCCGACGAACACCGTCGAATGGCCGACGAGCGCCGCGCCGATCTCGTCGATCGGCACGTGCTGCGGCGACGACCGGAACACGCGGAGGTCGTCGATGCCCTCGAAGTGCGTCAGGAACTCCTCCGGATCGGCGACGTCGGTCTTCGTCACGACCAGGAGCGGGCGGATCCCCGCGTCGAGCGCGGCGACGAGATAGCGGTCGACGAGGCGCGGGCGGGGAATCGGATCCGCGGCCGCGACGACGACCAGCATCTGGTCGGCATTGGCGACGATGACGCGCTCGACGTTGTCGGTGTCGTCGGCCGAGCGGCGCAGCAGCGACGTGCGCTCCTCGATGCCGACGATCCGACCGAGCGTCCCCTCGTCTCCGGAGGTGTCGCCGACCACGCGCGCGCGGTCGCCCGTGACGATCGGCGTCCGCCGCAGCTCGCGGGCGCGCGCCGTGATGACCTCGCGCTCCGTGGGTTCGTTCTCGTCGATCAGGACGCGGTAACGGCCGCGGTCGACGCCGAGCACGCGCCCGATGATGGCGTCCTCGTGGGCGGGCCGGCGCTTCGTGCGCGGCCGGTTGGCCTTCGGGTTCGGGCGCACCCGGATGGCGGACTCGTCGTAGACCTCGTCGTCTTCGTCGTCGTCGACGTCGCTCCACCAGCTCATGGTCAGCCGTTGAGCATCTGCTGCCAGAGGGCCGGGAACTGTGGCATCGTCTTGGCGGTCGTGCCGATGTCGTCCACGACGACGCCGGGCACCCGCAGACCCACGAGGGCGCCGGTCGTCGCGATCCGGTGGTCGTGGCGTGCCTCCCAGGTGCCGCCATGCAGCGGCGCGGGCACGATGCGGATCCCGTCGTCGAGCTCGTGAGCTTCGCCGCCGAGCGCGCGGAGGTTGTCCACGAGCGCCGCGATGCGGTCGGTCTCGTGCTGGCGGATGTGGCCGATGCCGGTGAACGATGACGGCGAGTCCGCGAACGCGGCGATGCCGACGAGCGTCGGCGTGAGCTCGCTGACGGCCGACAGGTCGAGATCGACGCCGTGGATCCGCGGGCCGCCCGTGACCGTGACGGCGCCGCCGCGACGGGTGACGCGCGCGCCGAGCAGCGACAGGATCTCGGTGAGCTGGCCGCCCGGCTGTGTCGAATGCGCGGGCCACGCGGGGATCGTCACGGATCCGCCCGCCACCATCGCGGCGGCCAGGAACGGTGCGGCGTTCGACAGGTCGGGCTCGATCGAGACGGTTTTGCCGCGCGGTGCGGTGGCCGGGACGATCCACTCGCCGGCGCTCGGCCTCTCGACGAGGACGCCGCGGCGCGAGAGCGACTCCACGGTCATGTCGATGTGCGGGATGCTCGGCAGCCGCTCGCCCGTGTGCTTCAGGTGCAGTCCGACGTCGAAGCGCGGCGCTGCGAGCAGCAGACCGGAGACGAACTGGCTCGACCCGGAGGCGTCGATCTCGAGCTCGCCGCCGCGGATCTGGCCGCGGCCGTGGACCGTGAACGGGAGGCTCCAGTTGCCGCCGTCGTCGATGTCGACGCCGAGGTCGCGCAGTGCCTTGATCATCGTTCCCATGGGGCGGTGCAGCGAATTGTCATCCGCCGTCATGTGCACGTCGCCTTCGGCCAGGCCGAGGAGAGGCGCGACGAACCGCATCACGGTTCCCGCCTGCCCGGAGTCGATCTCGCACCCGCCGCGCAGCGCACGCGGCGGTGTGACCTCGACGTCGTGGCCGAACGGGCTGTCGCCGGGAACGCGATCGATCGTCACGCCGAGTGCGCGGAGGGCGTCGCCCATCCGTCGCGAGTCGGCTGACAGGAGGGGACCGGCGATGCGCCCTGGGCCATCGGCGATCGCCGCAAGCACCAGCTCGCGGTTGGTCAGTGACTTGGATCCGGGCACCGTCACGCTCGCATCGAGCGGCTTCGGGGCCACAGGCGCGTCGAACGGGCCGCGGGGCGCGCTTGCCGCGGATGTGGAAGTGGGGGAATACCCTCGGGTGCTCATCGCGTTCTACCTTAGTGAACCCCAGGAAGAGGTGACGGATGAGCGCGGCCGTACGGATCGCACGACCTCTCGGGGCCGCTGATGTGGCCCTCGACGTAGGCTTGCCGGTGATGGATGACGCCGAGATCCCCGAGAGCACCGATTCTCGAACCCAGTTCGAGGAGCAGGCGCTGCCGTACATGGACCAGCTGTACGGCGCGGCGATGCGCATGGCGCGCAATCCACAGGACGCGGCCGACCTCGTGCAGGACACGTTCGTCAAGGCCTACGCCGCGTGGGCACGGTTCACGCAGGGCACCAACCTGAAGGCCTGGCTGTACCGCATCCTCACGAACACGTACATCAACGGCTACCGCAAGCGTCAGCGCGAGCCGTACCAGGGCGCGATCGACGAACTCGAGGACTGGCAGCTCGGCGGCGCGGTCTCGACCACGTCGTCGTCACGGCGCTCGGCCGAGGCGGAGGCGATCGACCGCATGCCCGCCTCCGCGGTCAAGGACGCACTTCAGGAGCTGAAAGAGGACTTCCGGATGGTCGTCTACCTCGCCGACGTCGAGGGATTCGCCTACCAAGAGATCGCCGACATCATGGACACCCCCATCGGCACCGTCATGAGTCGCCTGCATCGTGGCCGGCGGCTCCTGAGGGAAAGCCTGCGGGGATACGCGGCGGAGCGAGGAATCGTCGCGGCACAGACAGGAGAAGACAAGTGAGCGATTGCGGATGTGAGAAGACCCGTGCGGATCTCGAAGCGTTCGTACGCGGCGAGCTCGACTGCTGCGAGACCGCGCATACCGACATCAGAGAGCACATCGAGAACTGCGCCGAGTGCCAGAACGAGGAGACCGTCGCGCGCACGCTCACGACGGCCGTGCACCGCGCCTGCTCGGATGAGATCGCACCGGAAGACCTGCGGGCTCGCGTCATCGCGACTCTCCGGGTCGTGCAGGCGGAGCCCCACTGACGCGCGTATTCTGTGCCGGTGGATATCGCTGACGCTCGTACCGTCCCGGCCGACCCGCTCTCGACGGAGCGGCTCGCTCACCGTGGGCTCGACTACCGCGTGATCTCCGGCGACGACGTCGCCGACTTCCTGCGCGCCGAGCACCGCGGGTTCATCGACGCCGAGCCGACCGACGAGGTCGTCGCGGACGAGCTCGCCGCACAGGGCGAGCGTCGCATCATCGCCGTCTACGACCGCGAGGCGGTGCAGCCGCTTCCCGTCGCCACCGAGTGCTCGTGGGGGACCAGCCTCACGGTGCCCGGCGGCGAGATGCCGATGTGGGCGATCAGCGGGGTCACCGTCGCGGCGACGCATCGCCGCCGCGGCATCGCGCGCAACATGCTCGAGGGCGAGTTGCGGGCGGCCGCTG
>JAJYSF010000105.1 GCA_021793715.1 Actinomycetes bacterium | reverse complement strand
ATGGAGCCGCTGCGCGATCGCCTCGATGACGTCGTCGGCCTCGTCCTCACGCACGGCCACGAGGACCACATCGGCGCCGTGCCGTACCTGCTCCGCATGCGGGCGGACATTCCGATCTACGGCTCGAAGCTGACGCTCGCGCTCATCTCCGCGAAGCTCAAGGAGCACCGGATCACGCCGAACACGCAGCTCGTCCGTGAGGACGAGACGCTGGACGTCGGTCCGTTCGGGCTCGAGTTCATCGCGGTGAACCACTCGATCCCGGACGCGTTGGCCGTCGCGATCCGCACCGATGCCGGCCTCGTGCTGCACACGGGTGACTTCAAGATGGACCAGCTCCCGCTCGACGGGCGGCTCACCGACCTGCGTGCGTTCGCGCGCCTGGGGGAGGAGGGCGTCGACCTCTTCCTCCCCGACTCGACGAACGCCGACGTGCCGGGCTTCACCCCCACCGAGCGCGACATCGGACCGGTCATCGACCAGGTGATGTCCAAGACCACGGGGCGCGTCATCGTCGCGAGCTTCGCGAGCCACGTCCACCGTGTGCAGCAGGTGATCGACGCCGCGCACGCCAACGGCAGGCGTGTGGCGCTGCTCGGTCGGTCGATGGTGCGCAACATGACGATCGCGCAGCAGCTCGGCTACCTCGAGGTGCCCGCGGGAACGCTCGTCGACTACAAGAAGTCGCACGATATCCCGGACAACGAGATCGTGTACATGTCCACGGGGTCGCAGGGCGAGCCCATGGCGGTCCTGAGTCGCATGGCGAACCTCGACCACGTGATCGAGCCCGGCGAGGGCGACACGGTCATCCTCGCCTCGAGCCTGATCCCCGGCAACGAGAACGCCGTGTACCGGGTCATCGACGGGCTCACGAAGCTCGGAGCGAACGTGGTGCACAAGGCGAACGCGAAGGTGCACGTGTCCGGTCACGCGGCCGCCGGCGAGCTGCTGTACTGCTACAACATCCTGCGCCCGAAGAACGTCATCCCCGTGCACGGCGAGTTCCGTCACCTCACCGCGAGCGCCCAGCTCGCGCACCAGACCGGCATCGCCGAGGACGCCACGTTCATCATCGAGAACGGCACGTCCATCGACCTGACGGACGGCGAGGCGTGGGTGTCGGGCCAGCTCGATCTCGGCTTCGTGTACGTCGACGGCTCGTCGGTCGGGACGATCACCGACGCCGACCTCAAGGACCGCCGCGTGCTCGGCGAGGAGGGGTTCGTCTCGGTCATCGTCGTCATGGACTCGAAGACGGGGCGCATCATCACGGGCCCCGAGATCCACGCGCGCGGTGTCGCCGAAGACGAAGGAGTGTTCGACAAGATCAAGCCCAAGATCGTCGCCGCGCTCGAGGAGGCGGCCGAGAAGGGCGTGCGAGACAATCACGCGCTGTCGCAGACGATGCGTCGCACGATCGGACGGTGGGTGGGCCAGCGCCTGCGCCGTCGCCCGATGATCGTGCCGCTCGTGATCGAGGCCTGATCGCCGCTATCTGACAGCGATCGGGGCCTCCCGTGCGCGTCCTCCCTGGGTTCGTCCGGGGTCGGACGTACCGTAGATCCCATGGCCCGTTCGTCAACCGCGCCCAAGAAGAACGCGCAGAACGAATCGCGCGCCTCCGCACGAGGCGCGTCGAAGCGATCTGCGCCCGCGCCCAAGAACCACATCGACGATCCCGATCGGCCGGCCGTGCCCGTGCGTGCCTGGAACGGCATCGCACGGGCCGTCGGCGGTCTGTTCCGCGCCTTCGGCTCGGAGACCCTGGCGAAGGACGACCGTCGCGACGGCTTCCCGCTGCTGCTGGTGCTGCTCGCGGTGGCGGGAGCCGTCACGGAATGGTTCTTCATCGGCAACGAGGTGGCCGCCGGCATCAGCGCGTACACGTTCGGCGGACTCATCGGCCGGACGGCGTTCGTCTTCCCCGTGCTGCTCCTGCTGCTGGCGGGCTGGCTGTTCCGTCATCCGGCGACCGTCAACGACAACGGTCGCGTCGGCATCGGATTCGCGCTGCTGACCATCTCGGTCGCGGCCATCTGCCATCTCGCGCTGCTGCGACCCGCGCCTGTCGATGGCATGCCGTCGCTCAGCGAATCGGGCGGCCTGTTCGGCTGGATGGTCGGCGAGCCCCTCGGGCTCCTCGTGACGCCGATCGGCGCCTACGTCGTGCTCGGTGTGTTCATCGCACTGAGCCTGTTGATCATCACCAAGACCCCGCCGAACCGCATCGGCCGGCGCCTGCGCGAGCTGTACGCATGGATGTTCGACGCTGAGCCTGTCGACGAGTCGACCTCCGAAGACCAGACGGCGACGAAGGTCCTCGACGAGAAGCCGGCGCGGAAGCGTCGCGGTCGCAAGAAGAAGGACGACGAGCAGCTGTTCGACGGCGCCGACGAGCTTCCGTGGTGGCGACGCAACGCGTCAGGCCGCGAGGAGGACGTCGACGGCGTCACGGATCCGCAGCAGCTCACCGAGCTGCTCGGCGAGCAGGACGACCGGGGTTACGACCAGTCCGTCGTCGAGATCGATGACGCGCCCACGACTGATCAGGCCACGCAGGTGCTCGACGACCCGGCGCTCGCCCGTCTGCGTGCGCAGAACGGCGAGGATGCCCACCTCGGTCTCGTCGGCGACGGCGACGAGGGTCTCGACGGCGAGCTCGGCGGGTTCTCCGGGTTCGGTACGGATGGCCCGGGAGCGCGCGGCCCGCAGCCACCCGAGTCGCCGTACGTGCTGCCGTCGCCAGCCTCGCTCGCGGCCGGACCCCCTGCTGTCGTGAGCTCGGAGGCGAACGACCGGATGGTCGCCCAGATCGAGAAGGTGTTCGAGGAATTCAAGGTCAACGCCTCGGTGACCGGTTTTTCGCGCGGCCCGACGGTGACGCAGTACGAGGTCGAGCTCGGCCCCGGCGTCAAAGTCGAGAAGATCACGCAACTGTCCAACAACATCTCCTACGCGGTCGCATCGAACGACGTCCGGATCCTCGCACCGATCCCCGGCAAGAGCGCGATCGGCATCGAGATCCCCAACATCGACCGCGAGACGGTCGCGCTCGGCGACGTCCTGCGTTCGCCGGCATCGCAGAAGTCGACGCACCCGTTGACGATCGGTGTCGGCAAGGACGTCTCGGGCGGCTTCGTCGTCGCGAACCTCGCGAAGATGCCGCACCTTCTCGTCGCCGGCTCCACCGGATCCGGTAAGTCGAGCTTCGTCAACTCGATGATCACGAGCCTGCTCATGCGCGCCAAGCCGAGCGACGTGCGGATGGTGCTGATCGACCCGAAGCGCGTCGAGCTCACGAGCTACGCGGGTGTGCCTCACCTGATCACGCCGATCATCACGAACCCGAAGAAGGCGGCCGAAGCGCTGCAGTGGGTCGTGAAGGAGATGGACATGCGGTACGACGACCTCGCGTCGTTCGGATACCGCCACATCGACGACTTCAACCGCGCGGTCGTCGCGGGAGAGATCGAGCTGCCCGCGGGATCCGAGCGCGTTCTCAAGCCCTACCCGTACCTGCTCGTCGTCGTCGATGAGCTGGCCGACCTCATGATGGTCGCACCGCGTGACGTCGAAGACTCGATCGTGCGCATCACGCAGCTCGCGCGCGCGTCCGGAATCCATCTCGTGCTGGCGACGCAGCGACCCTCGGTCGACGTCGTGACGGGGCTCATCAAGGCCAACGTCCCCTCGCGCCTCGCATTCGCGGTGACGAGCGTGACCGACTCCCGTGTCATCCTCGACGGGGCGGGCGCCGACAAGCTCATCGGGCAGGGCGACGCGCTGTTCTCTCCGATGGGCTCGGGCAAGCCGTTCCGCCTCCAGGGCGCGTGGGTGACCGAGAACGAGATCGATTCGGTCGTCAAGCACGTCACCGGCCAGGCGCGTCCGGAGTATCGGGCGGACGTCGCGGAGGCGATCGAAGCACCGAAGAAGGAGATCGACGAGGACATCGGCGACGACCTCGAGGTGCTGCTCGCGGCGACCGAGCTGATCGTGTCGAGCCAGTTCGGCTCCACGTCCATGCTGCAGCGCAAGCTCCGCGTCGGCTTCGCGAAAGCCGGTCGGCTCATGGACCTGCTGGAGTCGCGCGAGATCGTCGGTCCCTCGGAGGGATCGAAGGCGCGAGATGTCCTTGTGACGCCGGATCAGCTCCCGAACGTCCTGGCGCGCCTGAAGGGTCAGCAGCCGCCGGCTTCGGCTCCCTCCGCGCCCGCCGCGCCGGAGGCAGGTGACGTGCCGCAGACGGCCCCCGTCGCGAGCGCAGAGACCGACCCGATCGAGGCGCAGTTCGACGGCATGCCGACGGTCGAGGTCAGCGACGACGAGGACGCCTGGGGACTCACGGGTCGCGACTGACAGACTGTCTTCATGGCGATCCACCCCCAGCTTCCGAACGCGATCACGATCGCTCGGATCCCGCTTGCGGTTCTCTTCTTCATCCTCCTGCTCATCGGCGGATGGCTGGGGGAGACGCAGTTCGGCGTCCGAATCGCGGCCGCGGTCCTGTTCATCGTCGCGATCTCGACCGACTGGGTCGACGGATGGCTTGCCCGCCGCGACGAGATCGTCAGCGACTTCGGCAAGCTCTGGGATCCGATCGCCGACAAGCTGCTGACCGGATCGGCCTTCGTCGGCCTGGCGATCCTCGGTGAGATCCCGTGGTGGATGGTCGTCGTGATCCTCGTCCGGGAGTGGGGCATCACCGTGCACCGCCTCGTCGTGCAGCGATCGCACGTGGTCGCGGCGGCGTGGATGGGCAAGCTCAAGACGGCGCTCCAGGGCGTCGCGCTCTCCTGGGCGCTCCTGCCACTCCACCCGGTCATCGGGATCGACGCGTGGGCGGTGACGACTTGGGCGCTCATGTGGGCCGTGCTGCTTCTCACCATCGCAAGCGGCATCGACTACGTCATCGCGCAGGTACGCGGCGCGCGGTCGGCGACATGACGGAACCGCTCCGTGACGCCCGCGAGCTGCTCGCGTTGCTCGTGGAGCGCGACTGGTCGATCGCGACGGCCGAATCGTTGACGGGCGGTCTCGTGGCGAGCGCGCTCATCGATGTTCCCGGCGCATCGGTGAGCATGCGCGGCGGCGTCATCGCGTATGACACGGATCTGAAGTGTCAGCTGCTCGGCGTCGATGCCGAACTGCTGCGCACGCGCGGA
>JAJYSF010000104.1 GCA_021793715.1 Actinomycetes bacterium | reverse complement strand
TCGGCGAGCATGCGCGGATCCCCCGCGCGCAGCGCGTGCAGGACGCTCGCCGGCACCGACGGCGTCTCGTGCACTGCGGGGATCTGTCCGGCGTGCTCCTCGCGCAGGCGATCGATCTCGTCGTAGGTCGCCGGCGTCGACATCCCGATCTGGTTCGTGACGATGACCCATTCGAACCGGCCCCGCGCGAGGGCCGGGTTCAGCACGTCGCCGCGGCCCGTGCCGATCGCTGTGCCGCCCATCAGCGCAAACGGTACATCGGCGCCGAGCTGCGCGGCGAGATCGTGCAGTTCGCGCGAAGACAGGCCCGTGCCCCACAGGGCGTCGCAGGCGACGAGCGCGGCCGCCGCGTCGGCGGATCCGCCTCCCATGCCCCCCGCGACGGGGACCTCCTTGCGGATGTCGAGGTGCACCCCTCCGCTGTACCCGGACGCTCGTTGCAGCAGCCGAGCGGCACGCAGCGCGAGATTCGACTCGTCGACGGGGACGCCGATGAGGTCGACGGTACCGGTGAGCGCGAGCGAGAACTCGTCGGAGTGGGTCGCGACCACGTCCTCGAATAGGTTGATCGCCTGATACGCGGTGGCGAGATCGTGGTAGCCATCGTCCTTGCGCGGCCCGATCTCGAGGTAGACGTTGATCTTCCCGGGCGCGCGGACGCGCACTCCCGGGAACTCCTCGACCAGCGTCACGACATCAGCCTCGGTCCGCGGCCCACACGTTCGCGCTGTCGAGCGCCGAGGAGACCTCGTCGATGATCTCGAGCTCTTCGGCGGCGAATGCCGCGCCATCGAGGGCGCGGAGGTTCTCGTCGAGCTGCGCCGTGGTGCTCGCGCCGATGAGAGCGGAGGCCACCACGTCGTTCCGCAGCACCCACTGCAGGGCGAGCTGCGCGAGCGTCTGGCCACGCTCCGAGGCGACGGCGTCGAGCCGCCGCAGCTGCGCGCGTGCCTCGGGCGTCACGCGACGCCCGCCGAGCGAGGAGCGCTGCTGCGAGCGCTCGGCGTCGCCCTCACCGAGATACTTGTTCGTCAACAGCCCCTGCGCGAGCGGCACGAACGCGATCGCGCCGAGCTCTTCCTGAGCGAGAGCGTCGGTCAGGCCGTCTTCGATCCCGCGCTCGAGGATCGAGTACGCGGGCTGGTGGATCACCAGGGGTGTGCCGAGCGAGCGAGCGACAGCCTTCGCCTCGATCGTCTGCGACGCGGAGTACGAGGAGATGCCCGCGTAGAGCGCCTTGCCCTGCCGCACGAGGGTGTCGAGCGCCCCGATCGTCTCCTCGATCGGGGTGACGGGGTCGGGGCGATGAGAGTAGAAGACGTCGACGTAGTCGAGGTTCATGCTCTGCAGCGAACGCTCCGCGCTCGCCAGGAGGTACTTCCGCGAGCCCCAGTCTCCGTATGGCCCCCGCCACATATCGAAGCCGGCCTTCGACGAGATGATGAGCTCATCGCGATAGGGAGCGAGATCCTCGCGGTAGATACGGCCGAAGTTCTTCTCGGCGGATCCGTACGGCGGGCCGTAATTGTTCGCGAGGTCGAAGTGCGTGATCCCCTTGTCGAACGCGTAGCGCAGCAGCTCACGTTGACGATCGAGCGCGACATTGTCTCCGAAGTTCCACCACAACCCGAGCGAGAGGGCGGGCAAGAAGAGTCCGGAAGAGCCGACCTGCCGGAACGCGAACGACGCGTAACGGTCGTCCGCCGCGACGTAGGGACGGTGGAGGTCCGGGACGTCGCGACGGTGGAAGTGCGGGGAGTCGGTCACCACTTCAGGTTACCGGCGAGCGTCGGCCGCGCGCGCGATCCGTCGGAAGGCATGGACGTCGAGCGCCTCGCCGCGCGCGGTCGGGTCGACGTCAGCCGCTTCCAGCACGGCGCTCGCGGCCGCGGATCCGCCGAACCGGGCCGACAGCGCCTGCCGCAGCATCTTGCGGCGCTGCTGGAAGGCGAGATCGATGATCTGGAAGGTCTGGAGGCGCTCTTCTTCGCTCCCCAGCGGCTCTGGGCTCCGCTCGAAGCCGACAAGCACGCTGTCGACGTTCGGGACGGGCCAGAAGACTCGGCGCGAGACCGTACCCACGAGCGCCCAGGAGCCGTACCACGCCGCCTTCGCGCTCGGGGCGCCGTAGATCTTGCCGCCGGGGGCGGCCGCGAGGCGCTCGCCGACCTCGGACTGCACCATGACGACGCCGCGCCGCAGCGTCGGGAACGTGGCCATGAGGTGCAGCAGCACCGGGACGGAGACGTTGTACGGCAGGTTCGCCACGAGGACGCCGGGTTCGCCGGGCAGGTCCGCGATCGTCATCGCGTCGTGCTCCACCACCGTCAGCAGTTCGTCCGGGACGCCCTGCTCCGCCGCCGTCTGCGCGAGACGGGACGCGAGGCGGGAGTCGATCTCGACCGCCGTGACGCGCGCGCCCGTCTCCAAGATCGCCAGCGTGAGAGACCCCAGGCCCGGTCCGACCTCGACCACCCGGTCCTCGTCCGTCACCTGCGCCTTGCGCACGATCCCCCGGACGGTGTTGGCGTCCACGACGAAGTTCTGACCGAGCCGCTTCGTCGGCGTGACGTCGAGCTCGGCCGCGAGCCGGCGAACATCGGCTGCGCCGAGCAGCCGGATCGTCATCGCCAGTCTCCGTACACCGCGACCGTGTTGGCGGCGACCTGGGCGCAGAGCTCATCGAGGTCGGTGCCGAGATGCTCGGCGATGAATCGCATCGTCAGCGGCACGAGATACGGGGCGTTGGGGCGACCCCGGTACGGCATGGGAGTGAGGAACGGCGCGTCGGTCTCGACGAGGACCTTCTCCCGCGGCGTGACGTCGAGCGCGTCCCGGAGATTCTGCGCGTTCCGGAAGGTCACGTTGCCGGCGAAGGAGATCCAGCAGCCGACCTCGACCGCCTCGCGCGCGACCGCAGCGTCGCCCGAGAAGCAGTGGAAGACCGTGCGGTCCGGCGCGCCGACGCGATGCAGGGTGTCGAGCACCTCGCGGTGTGCATCGCGATCGTGGATCTGCATCGCGATGCCGTGCTTCTTCGCGAGCTCGATGTGCGCCTCGAACGACGCGTGCTGCGCGGGCCACCCGTCCTCGCCGGTGCGGAAGAAGTCGAGACCGGTCTCGCCGATGGCGCGCACACGCGGGTGCGCCGCGAGCTCGTCGATCTCGGCGATCGCCCGCTCGAGCGCGCCGTCCGCGGCGTACACCGGCGCGTCGTTCGGGTGGATCGCGACCGATGCGAGCACGCGCGGATCCTGCTCGGCCGCGCGCACCGCCCATCGCGACGACGCGAGATCACCCGAGGACTGCACCACACCCGCGACGCCCACGCGCTCGGCACGGGCGAGCTGCTCCGTCAGCGAGAGCGGGTCGTCGCCGTCGGCGATGTCGAGGTGGCAGTGGTTGTCGTAGACCGGCACGGCCAGCGGCTCGGGCGGCTCAGGGTGCGAGAGGTCCTTCCGTCCCTTCCTGGAGCGCTCCTGGACGTACGTCTCGGCCATCCGGCGTCACTCGTCCTCGACGCGCGGGAACAGCGGGGCGAGCTTCGCCACCGTGGATCCCGGCGCGAGCTGCCCCCACCGGCCCACCTCGCGGATCGGCTGATCGGCAAGCGCACCGGCGGCACCGAGCGCGGACCACAGCTTCTCGGTCGAGGACGGCATGATCGGGGCGAGCAGCACGGCGAGCGCGCGCAGACCCTCGAGACACGTGTACAGCACCGTCGCGAGGCGCGGGCGCAGGCTCTCGTCCTTCGCGAGCACCCACGGCTCAGTGGTGGTGATGTAGCCGTTGAGCGCGTCGACGATCTGCCAGATCTCGTCGATCGCCTGGTCGATGCGGAAGCGCTCGATGGCCTCGTCGGCCTTTTCCGCGGCCTGAGCGACAAGGCGCTGCACGGCGAGGTCGGCCTCGAGGTACTCGGCCGGCTCCGGCACGGCGCCATCGAAGTACTTGGCCGTCATCGCGACGGAGCGCGAGGCGAGGTTGCCGAAGCCGTTCGCGAGCTCAGCGTGGTAGCGCGCGAGCATGTCCTCCCACGAGAAGGATCCGTCCTGGCCGAAGGCGATCGCGGAGAGGAAGTAGTAGCGGAACGCGTCGCTGCCGAACGTGTCGACGAGCGTCTGCGGCGCGATGCCGGTGGCCTTGGACTTCGACATCTTCTCGCCGCCCACGAGCAACCAGCCGTGCGCGAAGACGCCCCGCGGCACGTCGAGCCCGGCCGCCATCAGCATCGCCGGCCAGATGACGGCGTGGAAGCGCAGGATGTCCTTGCCCACGACGTGGTACCCGGGCCAGCGGCGCGCGAACTCGTCGTCGTCAGCGGAGTACCCGACGCCGGTGACGTAGTTCAGCAGCGCGTCGATCCAGACGTACAGCACGTGGGAGTCGTCCCACGGAATCGGGATCCCCCAGTCGAAGGCGCTGCGTGAGACCGACAGGTCCTTGAGCCCCTGCTGCACGAACGCGACGACCTCGTTGCGCGCCGACTCCGGCTGCACGAAGTCGGGCTGGGTGCGGTACAGCTCGAGCAGCGGCTCGGCGAACTCGCTGAGCTTGAAGAAGTAGTTCTTCTCGTGGAGGAGCTCGAGCGGCTTGGAGTGGATCGCGCAGACCTGGAGGCCCTCGAAGGCGCCTGTGCCCTCGACGATCTCATTGTCGGGCTTGAACTCCTCACAGCCGACGCAGTACAGCGCCTCGTACTCGCCCGCGTAGATGTAGCCGCGGTCGTAGATGGACTGCCAGAACTTCTGTGCGCGCGCGCCGTGCCGTTCCTGGGTCGTGCGGATGAAGTCGTCGTTGGCGACGTCGAGCGTCTCGAGCAGCGGCAGCCATGCTTCGGAGACGAGCCGATCGACCCACTCCTGCGGGCTGACACCGTTCGCCGCGGCCGCGCGCATCATCTTCTGGCCGTGCTCGTCCGTTCCGGTCAGCATCCAGGTGTCGTCGCCGGCTTGACGGTGCCACCGAGCGAGCGCGTCGACCGCCACCGTCGTGTACCCGTGGCCGATGTGCGGCACGTCGCTCGGGTAGTAGATGGGTGTGGTGATGTAGAAGGAACCGCCAGAAGTCACGCGCTCCAGTCTATTGGTGCGCGTCCGGAAGTTTCATGCGCGTGCTTCCGCGGCACCCGCGGAGGCCGTTTCGTCACATTCGGCCGAGGAAGTCGGCCATGATGGGGCCCGCGGTGTCGGATCCGGAAAGCCC